>JBKHHL010000091.1:0-10775 GCA_046539175.1 Desulfosudaceae bacterium | reverse complement strand
AATGATGCAATAAAGTAATGATTTTCAAAAAATTTCATGAAATATCCGGGTTAAACGCCCCTGAGCATAAGTTCGGAAATAGAGTTAAGAATCCGCCGGGGGGTAAATCTGTTCAAGACAAAAAACAAAAACCAGAGATGCGGTTCGGGAATATACACCCGTTTCCCCTTCATAAAAGCCCGGACGCCTTTCTCCGCGATCAGGGCCGGACTGCTTTTGCCGCCAAAGGAATAAAATCGGAGTTTTTCCGGGAACCCCCCGCCCCGTAACAAGGGCGTATCCGTGTAACCGGGATTGAGGGTAAAAACGGTCAGGCCGGTCCCTTTTAATTCCTGCTGCACGGCTTCGCTCATGCTTTGAACAAAGGCTTTGGTGGCGCCGTAAACGGCGTGACGCGGGGTCGGCACGAAAGCGGACACGGAACTGACATTGAAGATATGGCCGGGCTTATTATCAGCCAGCATATCCGGGATAAACAGCCGCATCAGAACCATGTAGGCCCGCAGGTTCACGGACAGAACTCTTTCCTGGTCAGGAAGCGGTATTTCGTGAAACAACCCGAAAGCCATGGTGCCGGCATTGTTGACCAGCACATCAATACGCGGCACGAGCTCCCTGACCCGCCGGTAAACGCTCTCCGGGCCTTCCGGACGGGACAGGTCTCCGGTCAGGGTAACTACTTCGACCGAACAGCGCTCTTGCAGCTCCTTCCCCCAGGACTCCAGAGATTCCCTTTCCTGATCCAGCGCCGCCAGAACCAGGTGGGCGCCCTGTTCGGCAAAACACCGGGACAACTCTTTACCGATACCGGAAGAGGCGCCGGTAATAAAAACCCGCTTATTTCGCAGACTGATCTTATTCATACCCCCCCCCATCGGGATTTCTCATTGCGGCAGATAATGTACTTTGACCAGCTCTCCCTCCTTGACCAGCTTGACGTTTTCCGGCACCTCGATGAAGACATCGGCCTCTTTCATGGGGCTGAAAACTCCGGACCGCTGCTCGGCTATTATCCAGACTCTCTGATCGGCGGCGCCGGTTCTGATCTGCCCTTTCAGAAACTTGCGTCGCCCCGGTCTCAAAATGCGGCTGTTCAGAACCCGGGCGTAGCCGCTTTGCAAGCCCCACTCCTTTTTTCCCAGCAGCTTGTCGATGACCGGCTTGACAAACAAAAAGAAATTGGTGGCCGAAGAAACCGGATTGCCGGGCAACCCGAAAATGAGTGTTGTGCCTTTCTGACCGAAAAACAGTGGCTTGCCCGGTTTTACCCGCACCCTCCAGAAAATTTCCCGGACGCCGGCTTTTTGCAGGGTTTCATGAACAATATCATAATCACCCACCGAAACACCGCCGGACAGGAGCAGAATATCTTTGTCCTTGTTTCTTTCCAGGGCGGCCAGCAGTTCAGCCGACTTGTCGCTGACACGCTCGGGCGGGCTGACGTCCACCCCGGTTTTCTGGAGAAATCCATGCAGAAAAAATCCATTGATATCGTAAATACAGCCTTCCGGCAGCACCTGGCCGGGCGGGACCAGTTCACTGCCGGTTGAAATAATTCCTATGGCCGGTTTACGGGAAACCTTTACTTCAGCGATACCGCAACTGGCCAGAATCCCGATCAGGATGGGATCAACCTCCAGCCCCGGGCTGGCTACTTCCTGGCCCGGCAACAAATCCCGGCCCCGGGGAATGATATAATTATTCTCACCGACTCCATCCAGGATACTGATCCGGCTTTGGTCAACAGCCCCCGTCTTTTCAATCTTGATGACCGCGTCAGCCCCGTCCGGGACGGCGGCCCCGGTCATTATCCGGACAGCCTCCCCGGATCGCAAGGTTTTACCGGAAAAACCGCCGGCGGGGACTTCATCCACGACCCGCAGGACAACCGGCGCTTCGGCTGAGGCGTCCTCAACGTCAACGGACTTTACCGCGTAACCATCCATGGTGGATTTATTGAAGGAAGGCACGGCCAGGGGAGACTCCACTTTTTCCTGCAAAATCCGGCCCAGGCTGTCGATCAGGGCAACCGGCTCAGGAGCCAGGGGCTCCGCCACCGCGGATAAACATTCAGCTAAAGCCTCTTCATAATCCATCAGGCGCCCGGCAAAATCCGGCAGTGATTGCCGCTTCTCCGGCGCTGCCTGTTCCCGGTTTGCTCCGGCCCGCCTGGCCGCTATTTTCTGTTGAGTCATCAGGTTCACCATGTTATTATTATTCTTCTTCCACCTTCTCCACTGCCGCCTGTTCCGTTTTGACAAACGGTTCATAATCAACCCGGGACAGATCCGGATCATCACGGCCGTCATAGATCAAGGCTTCGATCTTTTCCGGCGCGGTGACTCCCCAGTAGCAGCCGGGCGCCGCCAGCTCCCGGTCGGTAGCCGCGTTAAGGTTGAACAACTGCAAGCCCGAATTTCCGTGAAGACTATTGTTTCTGAACTTAAGATCGCCGTCAACAATTACCCCGCCGGTATTCTCCGGGTCGGGAGCGGTATTGTTGTTAACGATGTTGTTGGCAAAAATTTTGTTATGCTCACTCATACCCCAGTAATTGAGGTAAACCCCGCCGGCATCCTCTAGGCTCTTATTGTTCCTGATGATGTTTCTCCGCAGCGAGCTGTTGGCTTCGGCGTAAACACCCCCGCCGGTCGAGGCGGTGTTTCCCTCAATCCGATTATCATTAATCAAGGCGAAACCGGCGTAAACTCCACCGCCCTTATCCTCGGTCTTATTGCCGGTGATGGTATTATCGACCACCGCCGAGCGCGAGAACCAGAGACCGCCGCCATCCCCGCGGCTGCGGTTATTCTTGACAATATTTCCACGAATATCAACCGCGGTATTGGACTGATAACCATAAGCAAAGATACCGCCACCGTCAGCGGCTTCATTGCCGGTTATCAGGTTGTTGTGAAGCAGAACCGTCTTGCTGCCGTAAACATAAATTCCACCGCCGTCAGACCGGCTGAAATTGTCCCTGACGCGGCATTCCTTAAGTGTTACCGGCACTTCCTTGATGCGAACTCCGGTTCCCTGGTGGTCCTGGATGACGCAATTATACAAATCAGAGCCCTGTCCGTCCATGAGAATACCTCGGCCGTTCTCAACGACGCAATGACTGAGCAGGCTTTTCTCCGATTGAATCTGATTCGTCGCGTCCAGGCTTCGGTTCTCAAAAAACAGATATCCCCAGGGCGCGTCGCTGTCGCCAGTAAAAACGACCCGACTGTTATTTTTACCCCGGGCCGACAACTTTCCCCGCACCCGGAGAGTGGCGTCTTTTTCCAGAAACAATTTTGTGCCCGGTCGAATGGTTAATTCACGTCCTTCCGGGATCAGCAGGTTACCATTGATTTTATATTCTTCGCCGGGGCCGCCCAGCTCGGTATCAGCTTCGATCAGCCCCCGCAGGCTCCCGAGAGGGCGCGGTGGACTTGTTACCACGGTTTGCAGCGAAACATCCTCCGGCGCCGGATAAGATTCCAGAGCGGGACAAGCCAGATACGGCTTATATTTAACCAGCCCGGCTTCGGTGTCCTCCAGCCAGTCCGAAATAAGATATTCAATGGTGTCATTGTCGTCTGTTCCCCAATAATTGCCGTGGGCCATCAAGTCGGGCGACTGGTTGTGTGATTCATAGCGAAGGGCGTAACCATCCTCGGCGATGATATTATTGCGATGCAACTCAGGATTTCCGGACAAAACAATCGTGGCGCACCCCAGTGGCGCGTCGCAGTAGTTCTCCACGAAGGTGTTGCGGTTAATCGTGCCGCCGCCGACGTGATTCAAGCCGGCTCCGTCCGGGGACTGGTTGTCCTGAACCAGGTTGAGGGTCAGGTCACTGTCCCGGGAACAAATGCCCCCGCCGCTCGGGGCGCTGTTGCCCCGTACGACGTTGTTTTCCAGAACAGATTGAATGGCGTGTATACCACCGCCGGTTTCGCCGGCGGTATTATCAATCACCTGGTTGCCGGAAACCCGGGCGTCATAAGCAAAGATACCACCGGCTTTCCGGTCACTGCGATTATTTTTGACGATATTGTTCCGCACCCAGACATCACCACCATTGTAAGCGAAAGCGTAAATACCGCCGCCACCGTCACGGCCGCCGTGGGCCTCATTATCGAAAACCTCGTTTTCCTCAACCCGCACTTTTTTGTCGCTATAAATATTGATACCGCCGCCATTACCGGCCTGCTCCTGGGCTTTGGTGGAATTACCGTAAACCTTATTACCCCCAACCAGGCCACCGGCATATTCCAGTTTCAAGGGAGTGCCTTGATTATAGCGAAAGTCGCACGAGGCCACTTTGGCCTGGCTGGAATTTATGAGCAGGCCACCGCCGTATTCCACGACACAGTTTTCAAAAATGACCTGGCCGGGCTCAGACGCTCCTGACCGAATGCTACTGAGGCATTCGATGGCATTCCAGTATTCTCCCTCGTTCTGCCGGGTAAAGGTAATCGGTTGTCGCGGAGTCCCCCGGGCCTCAATAACTCCCCGGCAGGTCATCAGCACATCCTGGCCGAGCCGGACCGTCGTCCCCGGTTCTATGGTAAGGGTCACGCCGGGCAGAACATAGGTATTCTCATTGACAATAATCGGGCTGTCTTTTTCGCGCCAGACGGTGTCCTTGTAAATCAACTTATCATATCCCGGCACGTTGACGTCGTTAAACCGGAAATATAAAGAGGCCCAGATGGTGTTGGTGACCGCCGCGTAATCTTCATAATTGTTAACGTTCGCGACTTTGCCCATGGAGCAGGCCGAAAGCAACAATCCGAGAAGACCCAGCAGTATCATCGTCATTAATACTTTGATTTTTCTGCCGTCGAAAGTTTCTCTGCCACTCATGAGAGGCCTCCTTGTCCAAGTTTAACATGCTTTTTTTGACGGCTTCGTAAAAAGTCCAATATCTTCGTTGCGCTTCATCTCTCGTCATGTCACGTACTGCTAAGTACGCTCCATTCCTCGAGATTTGCGACGCCTTGATCTTGAACTTTTTACTTTGCCGTCCCAATTTGGACTTTTTACGAGTACGTATTTTTTAATAATTATCAAAATCAAACTCCTGGACATCCCTGGTCTTTTCCTCGTTTTTAACCGGTTCCGGAATCTCTTCCATGAACATCAGGAACAGGGCGGTGCGCCGGAGCCAGGTTTCCGGATCAGGAATTCTGGGAATACCATCCGGGGTATAAAAAACAAAGGGCATCTTGGTGGAGGTACCGGCGTATTTGTCGGGATCACGCATGAAATCAATGATCCACTGGTATCTCAGACGGTCTTTGGACAGCATCAGGTCGATGGACAGATCCTCCAGTTTCTTGCCTTCCGGCGGCTCGCCGGTAAAATCGACCGGGTGACATTGCATGCATTTGTCGTTTCTGAACCGGTATTTGCCCATTTCAATAGTTTCCGGATCATAATCGCTTTTGACCAACCCCTGCTCATATGGAATTTCACAGGCTTCCTTTTTTTCTTCCGGCATCAGCTGGTGCAGATATTTAATCAGAATATTTGTTTCTTCATATTCAAAGTCGAACTGGGGCATGCGGATGTGCAGCCACGGCCTCATTTCAGTTGGCTCCCGCAGGTAATCAAACAACCATTCCGGCTGGACCTTTTCCAATTCATCGACTATCGGGGGAGGTTCCAGGCTTTTTTTGTCCAGTCGCCCCTCAATCCGGGGCTTTTCCTGGTCGATGATTTCATGGCAACCCCGGCAGTTAAAATGCTCCAGCATCCAGTCGCCTCGTTCTCTGATCTTTTTTTCATCGCCGGTTCGGACAATGAAATCATCTGGTAAATCCAGCAGCCGATTATAAAGATAGAAGATGGTCAAAACTTCAATTTCCTGTTCATCCAGATCATAATCGGGCATATACATGGGCATGTCGTCGGTCTGATAAATAACCGGCTTTTTGATCTTGTTGCGAATCCAGTCCCACTTGGTGTGCTCGACCTCGGAATCACCAAAGGGCAACTCTTCCATGCGTTTATCCGCCACGTCAGCGACACTGATACCCACCCGGGAAGGATCTTCCTTGTCTTTGATCCGGTGACAGCCCAGGCAGCCCAGGCTCTGAATCAGGGACTTACCCTCCTCGGCATCACCCTGGTCCATATCAAAAGAAAGCTGTTTAGCGACGGTCTTATCCTGGAGTGTTTTGAGATAGGCGGTCAGATGCTGCACTTCCGAACCGGTCAAGGTCACCTCGGGCATCCAGGTATCGGGATTAATGTCCCGGGGCCGCCGGATCCAGTTGAAAAGCCAGTCGTCTTTCATTTTAAGGCCGGCATCCGACAACAGCGGCACCCGGCGGCTTAACCCGGTATCGTCCCGATCGGGACTGTGACATCCGATACAGCCCTTGTCGGTAAACAGTTTCCGGCCGATAGTGCTGCTGCCCGGCCAGTACGGGTCAAGTTTCAGTTCGGGATCCGGGAGCGGGTATATGTAAGAAATTATATCGTTAATCTTTTCAGCGTCGATCCTGAAATCGGGCATGAGTGTGCCGGGCCTGATCAGCGAAGGGTCTTCCAGCCACTTGAAAATCCACTGCCGCTTTTTAATCTTTTGGGACAGGCCGCTGAAGGGCGTGGAAAATTTGGGCAGATCGTTGATGACATTGGCCTCATGGCAGCCGTAACAACCGAACTCGGTGAATACTTTTTTCCCGGCTGCCCCCTTTTCGGCACCTTTCAGCCCGTAAACGGTTTCATGACATTCAAAGCAGGAACTTTCGATATACTTCATGGGAAGCTTTGGTTTTTCCCAGTTATCTTCAAATCCATGGGCTTTTTCGGTCTTCAGGCCGACCCCCTGGCCGTGATGACAGAGGGTGCAGCCAAAGCGGCTGATCTTGTGATCGCGAAGGATTTCCGGCGGATGAGCCTTCAAGGGATTTTCCGCCCCGGCGAAAAGATCGTTTTTAATGGCGACATGACAGGTCATGCAGAGATCCCTGACCTGAGCGCCCGGCAGAAAAACATCCCTGACTTTTATTTCTCCGGAACGTTTCAGATCGCTGCTGAGTTTCTCCCATTTGCTCAGCTCCTCCTCCTGACCGGCCTGCCTGGCCTGCTTGATCTTTTCCTCCAGGATATCAGAGTAACGCTCATTATAACCGGCCTGATACTGTTTCCACTCCAGGCTATCCTGCTGTTCCGCCATGATAACATAAACCGTGACAGCCAGTGCCAGAACCGCCGTAACGACGAAAATAAGCCGTATGCCCAGGGTCGCCCGAATTGAACTTGATTTTTTAGTTTTCATATTGAGAAATAAGGGGTGGCCACAATGTATTTAATCTGAAAAAAAACTCTCAGAACAATCTTTATAATTACGCCGTACATCAGCAGAAACAGCACAAAGGTCGTCAGGTACCGGATCAGGCCGAGCTCTTTGAGAAATGACCGCTTCAACAGAGCCGGCAAGGTGGTCCCGAGCAGAAAGTAGGCTCCCAACAGGATAAATCCGATGTGATTGGGAAGATTCACCAGCTGCTCTTCGGCGTCCTTTTCAACGGACCAGTCCTCCCAGGGCCAGTAAAAATGCCAGTTCGGCCCCCGGAAAAACTGCCCGAAAATAATCAAAGCAAACCACATGACGTAACCGGTCATAAAAACGGTAACAGCGAATTTCCGGGTCCTGAAATGATACTCACCCACCCCGCCGGAATTAGGGTCAAGATAGGGAATGGCCATCAACCCCAGCATAATGATACCCGGCACGCACACCCCGGCGATCCAGGGATCAAAGTAGACCAGCAGTTCCTGCAGGCCGACAAAATACCAGGGAGCTTTGGCCGGATTCTCGGTCCAGTTGGGGTCGGCCATGGCCAGCAAAGGCGCGTCTATTTCCAACGACCAGATAAAAAGAACTATTAAAGCCAGAATGACGGCCAGCAACTCCCGGGAAACCAGGTCGGGAACGGTAAACACAAAAACAGGCCTGTCCGCCGCTTCCGGACCGGCCGGGTGGTTATTCCTGGAATCTTTATCCTTCGCCATCGTTGTCACCATTTCCATCCTTATTCATCACAATGGTCTTGATATGCCGCCGTCTTTTCTGATCCGCCAGAAGTGAACGGCCATCAAAAGAACGCAAGCCAGGGGCAGAACGACACAATGCAACACGTAAAACCGCAACAGGGCGTTACCCCCCACCTTACTGTCACCCAGCAGCAGATATTGCATGTCATTGTATTGATTGACCCCCAGAAGTTCGTGAAAAGGCCCTTCGCTGCCCAGCAGGGGCGTGGCCGCGGCCATTTTGGTCCCCACCGTGATAGCCCAGAAGGCCAGCTGATCCCAGGGCAGCAGGTATCCGGTAAAGCTCAGCAGCAGGGTAATCATCAACAGCAGAACCCCGATGACCCAGTTAAACTCCCGGGGAGGCTTATACGAACCGGTCAGAAATACCCGCAACATGTGCAGCATTACCAGGATAACCATGGCATGAGCCGCCCACCGGTGCATATTGCGTAAAAACATGCCATAAAGCACGGTATGTTCAAGCAGCTTGATGTCCAGGTAGGCATATTCGACGACCGGCCGGTAATAAAACATCAGCAGCACCCCGGTGATGGTCTCGACGATGAACATTAACAGGGTCAGCCCGCCCAGACAGAAGGTGAAACGGAATTTAAGCGCCGAGGTTTTAGTCTGAACCGGATGAACATGCAGGAAGAAATTGGAAGTAACGGACAAGGCCCTGTTCCGGGGCGTGTCCGTCAACTTATGCCTGAAAACGGAACGCCAGATGGCGCTTTCCCTGATTTTATTAAATATCATCAGCATCTCTAATAAAATATCCGGGCTAAATCAGCCCTGGTTGGCGGCGGAGCTCAGTCGGAAGTCAGGCTGTCCTCCAGGACCGCTGCCAGATAATCGTAATCAGCGCGAACGTAGCGATCCATCAGCACGGCCAGATTGGCGTAAAACATGGCCGCCGCGTCCTGTTTCAAAGCCGTGACCACCTCTTCCAGGACCTTGGCGACGCCTTCCGTCCATTTCAGCAGATGGTGTTCCAGAAAATCCTTCTGAGCCCGGAAATAATCATCCTTCTCCCTGGCCTCCTGCACCGCTTTGAGGCTTAGAAATGACATGTAATGCATGAATTCCATTTCATAGGTAATATGATCCGGCCTGTCATCATGAGTGCCTTCCTTGTAGCTCAATCCGAAATGATTATAAAACCGGATCAAATCCTCAAAAATGGCCCGCCGGTTGGCGTCTTTGACGTATTTACCCTCCACCAGCGGACAGGGCGGATCACCCGGGCCCGCTTCAAATATGCGGATAAACCCGGCTTCCACATCATCATCGTCGAGTTCATCAGAAATTTTTAAAGCGGCCTTTTCTTCCTGGCTCAAGTCAAAAGCGTAAGGCAGCCCGGAAGAAATATCGAGCAGCGCCGTCCGAAGCTCCTCCTGCCGCACGAAATCAATAAAATCACTGTCCGGATACCGGAAAACATCGGCCAGCAGCGCGTACATATTACTTCGGGCCGCCATCTCCAATGCCGCGGCTGAGGATAATTCAGCCGACTGGATGGTGGTGGTGTGGTCATCTTCATAGATGGACTGGTTGGTTGCGGTCACGTTCATGGATTAACCTCGCCATAATTTTTTAATCGATTAAACCGCCGCCCGCCCGCCTGAAGTTAAGCTGACGTCGGAGGATGTCGGGTAGCGGCCGGACCGATCTGCCGTGGTAGGGAGCAAACCGGTTCGCCCGGTTGAAAACAGGAACCATTCACCTGGCTTAGGCCGGATATTTCATGAGTCGATTTGAGCGCAGCCGCAAGGCGGCCGATATGAAGCTGTAGTAATCTACCGCGAGTGTCCTGCAACAAAGCAGCCGCGCTCAAGGCGACTCGCCCGAAGGGTGAATTTTTTCGATACTTAAATGGTGAAAAATCCTTAAACAGCCAGTTATAATTTGTATTTTGAAAAAGAACCGGAAATCATTAATAAATAATTGAAGTTTATTAATAAACCAACTATGGTCGAAAAAATTCATGAAATATCCGGGTTAGTCCGTCCCCGGCCGATCATATTTCTGGGACTTGGGCGGTTTCCTCTCCATGGTGGCCGGATCTTTATTAAACTCATCAAACATATGGGTCCACTCCTTGGCGATAAGTATCTCCATGAGTTCGGAACGGCCTCCCTGACGAACTTTTTCCAGTTCCTTTGTCATGATCTCCAGGGAGTTGTCCACCTCGGGACCAAACAGGTAGCGCAGGTATTCCCTGGGGATTCTCGGCTTGGAAGTGTCAATCTTGCCGTTTTTATCCAGGCGATGCGGCGCCAGGGGCGGAATATAGAAGACATTGGGATCGGTTCCATATTCGGAATGCAAGGGCAGAGCCACTTTCCAGACCTTGACCAGTTTGTAAATAATGCTCTCGGGTTTATCCACGAAACCGACCCACCTTACCCGGGCGGTACACTGCCGGGCGCAGGCGTTGGCTACCTTTTCTTCCAGCCGGGGATAGCAGAAGATACACTTCATGCTGGTGTCTTCCATAAAATTGTAATAAATAACCTTGTAGGGACAGGCCTCCAGGCAAAAGCGGTATCCTTTGCAGCGATCCTGGTCGATTACCACCGCTCCGTCCTCTTCCCGCTTGTAAATGGCGTTTCGGGGACAGGCGTCAATACAGGCGGCATAGGAACAATGGTTGCAGATTCTCGGCAGGTAAAAATAAAAAGAGTTGGGATACTTGCCGGCGCCCTGATCTTCGTCCCAGTTCATGCCCC
>JBKHHL010000234.1:0-2601 GCA_046539175.1 Desulfosudaceae bacterium | reverse complement strand
TTTAAAAAAGTCAGAAATTATCAATAAACATTTGAAGTTTATTGGTTAAACAACAACTATAGTCGAAAAAATTCATGAAATATCCGGGTTAGACCGGATATTTCATGCAATATACGGGTTAGACGGCAAACTTTCTTCCATCAATTCCTGGCGGTGGCGCTCAATAAAGAGGTCCAGGTCATCCTGCCAGTTTCGCATGCAATTAAGGCCGGCCGCTTTAAGGTGTTTATTATCCAGGATGGAGTTTTTCGGCCGTGGAGCCGGAGTGGGGGATTCGGCGGTGGTGCAGGGGGTGATGGCGTGCATCAAGCCCATTTTTTTGAAAAAATAGAGGGCCAGGTCATACCAGGAGCAGTAGCCTTCGGCGGTGGCATGATAAAGTCCGCTGCCGCCGCTTTCCACCAGAATTTTTATTTGAGCGGCCAGGGTTGACGACCAGGTGGGCGAGCCGAACTGATCGGCCACTAGTGTAATCGGCTGGCAGGGATTTTTCAGGGTCAGGCCCAGCATGGTTTTCAAAAAGTTGCTGCCGCTGCTGCCGTAGAGCCAGGCGGTACGCACTACGCAATGCTGATGGCCGCCGGTCTGAAAGACCGCCTCTTCCCCTTCGGCCCTGGTTCGGCCATAGACCGACACCGGGTTGACGGGATCCTCTTCGGTATAAGCCTGGGGTACGGGCTGGCGGCCGTCAAAAACATGGTCCGCGGAAACATGCAGCAGCCGGCAGTCGAAAATATCGGCCGCCGCGGCCAGGTTGTCCGGCCCCTGGACATTGAGCCGCCAGGCCTCTTCCTGATTGTTTTCGCAGCCGTCCACGTCGGTATAGGCGGCGCAGTTGATGATCCAGTCGGGTGTCAGTTCGCGAACCGCTTCAATCACGCCGCCTTTATCGGTTATGTCCAGATCGTTGATATCACTGGCCAGAACTTCATGTTTTTCCGTTAACCGGGCGGAGCAGTCGGTGCCCAGTTGCCCGTAGGCGCCACAGATCAGAATTCTCATTATTCCCGCACCCGGTGACCGGCCCGCAGCAGGTCAAAAACGGTTTTAACCGGATTAAAGGTGGTTGCCGGTAGTTCCACGAACACGGTGTTCCAGTATGCCATGGCTCCGTTCCACAAGCCGGGGTGTTCCAGGGCTTTTAGGGGCTGGCCGTTCAGGTATTTCTCGGTGATGAGGCCGGCCTCCGGATCCGCGAAACGGGTCAAATCAAAGGGGCGACCGGTATGGTCCCGGAGACCGCAGGCCAGGATGACCGGGTTGAAATGAGTGGAAGATTCCCAGATCTGTTTTTGTTCCGGATTGTCCATATCTACCTGGGCCGCTTCTATAATCTGCAGGGACTGTTTGCCCCGGCCGTCTCTGATCATAAAAGGACCGCCACCGGGCTCTCCCTCGTGCCGGACTACGCCGCAGACGCGCAGAGGGCGGTCGAGGGTGGTCCGTAAAAAGTCGACCTGTTCCGGTCGGGTTTTCTTTAAAACGTCTTCCGGCGGTCTCACCAGCAGTTGTTCGCGGACAAAACTGACCATATCATCTAAAACTGGTCGGTCCGGAGTCTTTTGATCAAGTTTTGCCAAAAAGCCGAATATCTGTTGCCGGAGCTCAATCAGCAGGCCGCAGAGCGCTTTTAAATCATCATTATTCGCCTGTCTGATCGGAGCAATGGCGACATTATCAATGTTTTTGATAAAGGCCAGGTCGGCCTCAAGCTGGTTGAGGTTGGTCAGCAGAGCTCCGTGGCCGCCGGGCCGGAATACCAGCCGGCCGTTTTCGTCCCGGAAAGGAGTGTTGTCCGGGGCAGCGGCAATGGTATCGGTGGAGGGTTGCTGGGTGGAAAATTCCACCGGTAAGGGCTCGTCCCGGCCGGCCGAACGGACATGATCGGCTACCAGGTCCTGTTGATCCGGGGCCACCGTAAAGTGTACCCGGCAGTGGGACGCGGCCGGGCCGAACAGTTCCCGGGCCTCGGCCAGGTGCTCCTCAAAAGCGGTCCGGCTTTTGTCTTCATAGCGATGAAACGGGATCATGCCTTTGGGCAACCGGTCCAGGCCGAGGCCTGCCGGCGTCAGCAGTAATTCCAGAATCCGGTCAGACCGCTCTTTGGCGATGAGATCGTCCAGTTTCTCCCCGGCCTGGCGAGCCGCCTCGATAAGCTCCGGGTAAAAGGCGAACTGGTCGATATGGTGGTAGAGTTTGTTAAGGGTGGCGGTCTCCCCGGCCGGAGGAGGTCCCGGGTGGTAGAAAACAGCGGCCAGTTCTTTAAACATGCGGGTAGCGGCACCGGAGGCCGGAATAAATTTGAAGATCCGGTCCCGGGACAGGGCGGCCTTAAAGGCATCCAGGGCCGGTTTCCGGTCGTTATCCGACAGGCGTCTGACCCCTTGACCTATGGTGCAGGGGGCTATCAGTTCCGGCACCGTGACTCCCTTTTTAAACAGGTCCAGCTGACGTTCAATTTCGGCCCGGCTGAGCCCCCGACTTTCTATTTGCTGTAAATCGGAATCGGTTAACATAACCTCCTCTTGAAGCAGTCTTTAAGTTACATATCGAAACGTTCCCCGGGCTGATAAACTCGTAAATATTTTTTACGAACTTATC
>JBKHHL010000090.1:0-10874 GCA_046539175.1 Desulfosudaceae bacterium | reverse complement strand
GCCTCCGCCGGGGTGACGCAATAAGGAAAATCTCGACTTTTTACGAAGCCGTCAAATATGGCCCATCCAGGTTTTTCCGGCTGGAAACGCTCGGCCGGCTTACATTGACTGCTTGAAAAACTGCTCTTCCCTGTTCATGGAATCTGACCGGGGGGCTCGCTCGGTGGGAACGGTTCCTTCTTTGAAACACTCATAAAGGATGTTTTCAGATTCATCACTCGGCAGCTGGCCGGTTTCGGCGTCGATTTTGGAAAAGACAACGCCGGAGGGAACTTCAAAGTATTTAACCGGTTGGTCGGCCAGGATCCTTTTCATAAAACCCAGCCAGATGGGAATAGCGGCGCTGGCCCCGGTTTCCGAAGCCCCCAGGGAGCGCTCGGAATCGTAGCCGACCCAAACGGCAGTGATATAACCCGGAGTATAGCCCACAAACCAGGCATCGTCCAGATTGTCGGTGGTACCGGTTTTGCCGGCTGCCGGCCGTTGCAGCGCCTTTACCCGTCGCCCCGTACCGCGCTCTACCACTCCTTTTAAAAGATGAGTCATGATATAGGCGGTATCCGGATCAATAACCTGTTCGGGTTCCGCCTCGTGTCGCTCCAGCACGTTACCGTCCCTGTCCTGAACGCTCTTGATAAAAACCGGCGGTATCTTGTCGCCCAGGTTGGCAAAGACCGAGTAGGCGGTTACCAGCTCCAGGGGAGACATCACCGAGGAACCCAGGGAAATGGACAGATCACGATTTAAAGTCGATTCAATGCCCAGCTTAGCGGCATAGTCCCGGACATAATCCACCCCGATATCCATTAATATTTTTATGGTGGGAATATTATGGGATTTTATCAGGGCATTACTGAAAAGGGTGGGGCCGAAAAACTTTTGCTCATAATTCCGTGGTTTCCAGGTAAAATCATGCTCTTTATCCTCAAAAACAATGGCTGAATCGACAATCATGCTGGCCGGGGTGAAGCCCTTATCCAGAGCCGCGGCGTAAATAATCGGTTTAAACGCAGAGCCCGGCTGCCTTTTGGCCTGTACCACCCGATTGAACTGGCTCTTTTCGAAATTCCGGCCCCCGACCATGGCTCTGACCAGGCCGCTGCCGGTTTCCAGACAGATGAGGGCGGATTCCGCCGCCGGTTCCTGTTCCAGCACAAAGCTAAACCGTGTTTCATCAGCAGCCGTGTCGATTGAAGCCGCATCAACCGCGGCCTGGTCGGCTGGCTCCGCAAGGACCTCCTTAACCCTTACCTGAACAACGTCCCCGACGCTTAAGGCCCGGGAGGGGCGGTCAATTTTAGCCGCCGGCCGGTACCAGGGAATGTCCTCATCCGGTCGGCGCGCCCATTTCATGTCCGCCAGGCTTATCTCACCGGACCCCCTGGCCGTTCTGACCAGGACAACCCCTTCGTCATCATCCACCGCCACGACTACGCCTTTCAACAAATCTCCCCTGGAGAGCGGCTTTTCCGTCTTTCCGGCGGCCTCTTTCAAATCAGCCAGAAAAGGTTCTATGTCTTCGGCGGCAAGATGTTGCTCCGGACCACGAAACCCCTGGCGCTTATCAAGAGCCCGCAGTCCCTTTTCTATCTCTTTTCGGGCCGTCTTCTGCATATCGGGAAGAACAGCCGTCCGCACGGTCAGCCCCTCGTTATAAACCGTCTCTTCGCCATAGCGGGCCACCAGATAACGCCGGACATATTCCGAATACCAGGGGGTCTGCTCCTGAAACCATTTTGGGACGGATTTTATCTCGACCAATTCCTGACGGGCGGCCTCAGCCTCTTGTCGGGTAATATTCCCCCGGGCTACCATCTGATTGAGAACGTATAATTGACGTCTTCTGGCCCGCTCCGGATGACGGAAGGGCGAATACCGGCTAGGAGCCTGGGGAAGACCGGCCAGCAGGGCGCATTCAGCCAGGTTCAACTCCGCTGCAGTTTTGTCAAAGTAATTTTCAGCCGCAGCCTCCACGCCATAAGCCCTGTGCCCCAGATAAATCTGATTTAAATAAAGATACAGTATCTCTTCCTTGGAGAAGCGCTTTTCAATCCGATTGGATAAAATGGCCTCCTTGATTTTGCGGGTATAGGTTCTTTCCGGAGACAGGAAAAAGGACTTGGCCACCTGCTGGGTAATAGTACTGCCGCCCTGGACAATGGATCCGGCTTCCATATTTTTAAGAAAGGCCCTGAGAATACCGAGAACATCAATGCCGGTGTGTTGAAAAAAACGGGCGTCCTCGGCCGCCACAAAAGCGTTGATCAGCCTGTCCGGCATTTCCTCCAGGGGAATGACTATCCGGCGTTGATTATAGAATTCCGCCAGCTTTCGGCCGTTATCTCCGTAAAGCTTGGTAATAACGGGCGGACGATATTCTTTTAGAGAAAACAGTTTCGGCAGGTCACGACTGGCCCGGTAATAAAAAAAACTGCCGGTGATACCGGCCGTCAGCACGAGCAGAACCAGAAGCAACAGCACCCCTTTAATTATTTTTTTTATCATGATGCTTTCGTAAACAGACTTTTCAAGATGTTACCAAAAAGATTATGGTTATTCCGACAGAGAGCTTAACGGGCAGGTCCGGTTACGGATCGGGAAGGTTGTCAGACAGCCCGGTCATCTGTAGGAGACATAATACCTGATTACCTGATTGACGTAGTTGATGGTCTCCCGGTAGGGAGGAACCCGGCCATAACGGTCAATCGCCTGAGGGCCGGCGTTATAAGCGGCCAGGGCGATCGGCAGGTGCCCGTCAAACCGGTCCAGCATCTGCCGGAGGTAGCAGGTACCGCCCATGATGTTCTGACCGGGATGGAAGGGATTGGTGATTTCCAGCGCCGGGTAGTTTTGCGGCATGATCTGCATCAATCCCTTGGCGCCGGCGATGGAAACCGCCGCCGGATTAAAATCGGATTCCACCTTGATCATGGCTTTGATCAGCGCGAAAGAAACACCATAATTCCGGGCGGCCCGCCGGATCCATTGATCATAACGAGCCGGGTCCCTTTTCGGGTCAGGATCATTATTCTGGTCAAGGCGGACATACCGGCCATTATCCACCGGCTGATCCGTAAAAAACAGGTGACCCTCGGCATCCATATACCTGTATATATCATCCGCCACCACCGGCCCTGTCCCGAGGAGCAAAGCGGTCAGCAAGCCGGTCAGGACAAGCAGGCTCTTTTTTAAAACCCTGATCATATTATCGTGATAAACCCGCCTTTTTGTTGTTTCACCCCGGCCTGAACCGGGACCCGGTCAAATCAGAATCCGGGATAGCCTTCAACCATACGAATCTATATCTTCAATCATGATAACCTATCGACGTTTTTTTGCCAAGTCATCATACCGTCTGGCAATAAATTTCGCGGCAAAATCCGGATGAGCCAGATAGCCGCGGGTATTGTCGTTAAAGCGCCTGACCATGGCCTCAAAGACCGCCTTTTTTTCTTTCTCATCAATAAAATTGCGTTCCCGTCTCTGTTCCCAGACAAGACTGTCCCCCAAAACTGACCGGATATCATCCCCGGATTTTCCGTCCGGCAGAGCCAAAAGCGATGCAACCACCGGCACCTCGGCCCGAACGATCAAAACCACTTGCCAGCGATCGCCGGCCACCCGTCGAGAGGCGTCATACAAGAACAACTCCAGGCCGTTTTCCAGCCGGCAACGTTCCAGCAGTTCTTCTGTCATTGTCTCCTCCTGAATTCAGCAAGCCATCTGGCGGGGTTAAAACAATTCCAGCTGCACGGCACCCTGTCCCGGTTTTTTGCGCTTGCCCGCGTTCGCCTGCGACTTCAGCAGATGACCCTGTATGTCCGCCACAAAAGAAGACAAGCGGCGTTTCTCCAATTTTCCATAAACCATCCGCTGTTGGGCCCAGGTAAAAATCAGCTCTGATCCGGCCCGGGTCATGGCCACATACAACAGACGTCGTTCTTCGTCCGGATCGATCTCGTTTTCGCCCGAACCAGCCAGGGGAATCAGACCGTCTTCACAGCCCGCCACGAAAACCACCGGGAATTCCAGTCCTTTGGCAGCGTGAATAGTCATCAGCCTGACCCGGTCCGCCCGGGGAACAAAATCATCCGTGTCCGAGGTCAGAGCGGTTGAATCAAAAAAAGATTCGGCCTGCTCGCCGGCATCAACAGCCCGGGCCATGACCCGGTCCAGGGCCTCCCGGCGGCGGGGGTGCCCTTTGATCAATCTCCCTATTTCCGGACGAACCTCTCGTAAATACGATATTTTTTCGCTTAATCGCATCCACCGCATATCTTCCCGCAGATCCCACACGGTTTCCACCAGATCAGCCAGAACCCGCTGCACGGAAGTCTCAATCCGATCCACCGGGAACCGGACCAGGGCGGCCATCATGGCTTCCACGGAAAAATCATGCCGGTTGCGCCAGGCGTCAAGTACGGCCATGGTTTGAGCCCGGACCGGCGGCACGGCCTGACCGGCCACCCGCTCAAAATCAAAAAAACTGCCCTTGTCCTCGCAGAGGCGCAACCAGGAGATCAATTCGGCCACACCCGGACTGTCAAACAGGCTTTCCCGGCTGACCAGATGACAGGGGATGCCGGCTTTACCGAACACCTCCGCGAAAACGTCCGCCTGCCGGCGGGTCCGGAAAAGCACGGCCATATCGGAAAAAGAGTACTCGCCGGCCGCCTCATCATATCCGGTGGCGCCAAAATCCATGGAATGGAAACCGAGACCGCCCACCATCTGCTCAATGGTTTTTCCAACATAAACCGCTTCGGCCCTGTCCGAAGCCAGGCCGGCCACGGTAATGGCCGGCCCGCCGTCCAGCCCGGAATAAACCCGGAGTCGCTGATTGTCATCGCCCTGCCTGCTGACTACATTATAAGAGGCGCTCAAAATCGTGTCAGTGGAACGATAATTTTTATCCAGGCCGATCCTGGTGGCACCCGGAAAATCCCGCTCAAAACGCTGGAAAAAAGCGGCGTCCGAACCGCGAAATCCGTAAATGGCCTGATCCGGATCGCCGATGACGCAGACATTGCCGTCGGCGGGCGCCAGTAGTTGCACCAGACGATACTGACAATAATTTACATCCTGGTATTCATCAATCAAAACATGTTGATACTGCCGCTGCAACCGGAGCCGCAGAGCCTTGTCTTCGGACAGGCGGCACACCACCCGCGCGACAAGGTCCTCGTAATCGCAGGCGTTATCGCGGCCCAGAGCGTCCTGGTAAGCCCGGTACAGCTCCCTGAAGCGATCCGGCCGAAGGCCCCGGAATGAAGTCCCCAGCAGCGGCCCCGGATCGTCTTCCGGCCGCAGCAGATTCTGCTTGGCCCGGCAGATCAAATCCAGCAGCCTGGACGGACCGGATCCGGGCGGTTCGCTGGCGGCTGTCATTTGCCTGTTCAGACCGGCTACCAGGCGCAGCTGGTCATTATCATCCAGGATCAGCCGCGGCGCCTCACCCCAGTCACGCAACAGGCCCAGGCAAAAGGCATGGAAGGTGGTCACCAGCGGCAGGGGCTGACCCGCTCCCATCATCGCGGTCAGCCGCTGCCGCATTTCTCCGGCCGCCCGGTTGGTAAAGGTAATCGCCAGCACCGCCCGGCTCTCCACCAGGCCATCTCTTATCAGCCGGGCCATGCGGCAGGTAATGGTGCGGGTCTTACCGGAACCGGGCCCGGCCATGATCATCAAGGGGCCCTCCTGATGGACGGCCGCCTGCCTCTGGTAAAAATTCAGGCCGCTTAAAACATCCCCTTCCAATGGCTCAGCCTCCCCATCCGAAGCCTCGGCCGGTGAGTCCCCGGCCAAAGACGGGCCCGGACTTTCCCGGCCGGACGAGGTTGACGATGGGGGCGGACAGTTTGTGGCCGCGGGTGGCGGAGGCGGGTCATCCGGAACAAAAAAATTCCGCTGACCCCGCAATTGATCCTTTTCGCCCTTTTCAAAAACACGGATCTGGCCGTATTCACCGTCATATCCCGGGTCCAGGTTAATCCGGCCCTGACGCATCCGCCCGATGGCTTCGTCCAGCAGAGCTATTCCTTTCAACTTGAGGTCTTCTTCCGGAATAGCGTACAGCACCTTGAATTCGGAGCCGAATTTTTCCAGAATCTGGTGATAGGCGGCAGCCACTTTTTTTGTTTTGGGCCCCACTCCGAGAATTTCCGACAGCATTTCTTCCAAAGGAATGATGCTGTGATAGGGGTGATGACGGGCCGGCTTTATCCCTTCCGGCCGATCCGCCAGTTGAGCCACCCGGTAAAGAACACCCAGGGTGAGGGATTGGCCGCAGACGGGACAAATACCGCCGTTTTTCAGCGTCTCCTCCGGATGCCAGCAGATGCCGCATTTGCGATGTCCGTCATAATGATATTTACCCTCTTCCGGATAAAATTCATAGGTTCCCAGATAACGGCGGGGATCGCCGGTTGCCAGGGCGGACCGCATCGCCCCGTAGGACAGCTCCGTGTCAAACAAACAGGCTTCACGGCCCAGCTTGCCCGGGGAATGGGCGTCGGAATTGGACACCAGGGTCAGTCCGTCAATGCCGGACACCTGCCAGTTCATGGCCGGATCCGAGGAAAGCCCGGTTTCCAGAGCGAATATGTGAGGGGTCAGGTCTTCGAAACACTCCCGCAGAGAATCGAATCCGGATTTGGAGCCGAACACCGAGAACCACGGCGTCCAGACATGAGCCGGAATCAAATAGGCCGCTTCCGAGACTTCCAGGGCGATCTCCAGCAGATCCCGGGCGTCCAGGCCGAGAATCGGCCGACCGTCGGCCTTGATATTACCGATGGCGTCCAGCCGGGCGTTAAAGCGGGCGGCTTCTTCCAGGCCCGGCATGAAAACCAGATTATGATTTTTGCGGGTAACCCCGTTTTTTTTGTAGATATTGCTGATCTCGGTGGCCAGCACAAACCGGACCGGGCCGCGACAGGCGGCCGGTACCTCCCGGTCGCAGGCAGCCGCGATATCGTCGGCCAGGCGGAAAAAGCCTTCCTCAGCCGGCACCAGCTTGCCCGACAATTCCGCGAACCAGGCCGGGTGGGTGAAATCGCCGGTAGCCACCACGTTAATACCCTTGATCTGGGCAAAAATATAAAGATGCTCCAGGTCGAGGTTTCTGGAGGTGGCCCGGGAATATTTGGAGTGAACATGCAAGTCCGCGATATAACGCATTATTCGTCCTTTGACTTAAGAATCCGGTCCACCATAGTTTTTTCTCCTCCGGCTTCCAGCTCCAGCATCCGCCGCTTCAGCCGGGTTCCGCCCCCAAAGCCCCCAATGGTACCGTCCGCCCGGATGACCCGGTGACAGGGAATAATCACCGGAAAAGGATTTTTGGCCATGACGTTACCCACAAACCTGGCCGCGCCCTGAAATCCCGCCAGCGCGGCAACTTCGCCGTAAGTGCGGGTGGCGCCGTAAGGAATCCGGGCGACCGTTCGCGCCACTCGCCCCTCTTTTTGTGTGAGCTGCTGCCAGTCCAGCCAGACTTCCGGTATCTGCTGCGGCTGAACACCTTCAAAAAAACGGCCGACAGCCGCGGCCACCTGCCGCGCCGGATGGTTCGCGGCCAGAGACCGTTCTTCGGGAACCAAACCGACCGCCCGGTTCTGCCCGGGCAGCAAAATCCGGCTCACTGAAAAAGGCCGGTTTTGATAAAGCAGCCGGCATTGGCCCAGCCTGGTCTGAAAAAAAAGTTGCCGGTCGGCCATGCCATCCCAACCCGTCGAAATTCAAATCCAAAGCCTGATGGCTTCGTGAAAAGTCCCTATCTTGTCATTCCGGCGAATGCCGGAATCCAGAACTATATGATTTTACTGAACCACGGCCTCCGCCGGGGTGACGCGATAAGGAAAATCTCAACTTTTTACGAAGCCATCAAGCCTGTCGCCCCGATAAAATGAAGGTGGCCGGGCAGGGCGGCTCAGGCCAGGTCTGCTAAATTGCCCTGTCCGTCAAACCGCATTGACTCCCAGTTCCCGGCCAGGGTCAATGAGGGGTGGTCCCGGAGCTCGGTTTCAAAAGCCCGGGAAAGCGATAATATTCCCAGATGAGACGTATCCCGGATTCTGACCACCCGCGCCGAAGCCGGATCAGCCAGCCCGCAGCTATAGAGGCCGGCGCCGATGGCCTCCCGATCCGTCTCAAACCAGAGCGGAATGGCGGCTTTTTCCGGAGAAATCGCGATCAGGGCGTTGAAATTGGTCTTATCGCGATCCATGGCCTTGACCAGACGCCTGGTGGTAAAATCGGCCAGACCGATACCATTGGCGTTACCGTGGCTTTCCGGGGCCAGGTCCCGGACGAAAATCCGTTTGGGATGAGGCGCCAGGCAGAAATCGCCGGTTATGTCGCGATGCCGGCCGGTAACATTGGGGTCCATGCCTATCCCACTGATATTTTTTCCTATCCTGTCAACGATCAGCAGATCGACCTGATCCAGTGGTATTTTCGGGAGCATGCCCTTGGCGGCGGTTAACAGCTCTTTTTCCGCTTCCAGCAAATCAGCGGCAGCCACTGTTTCGATCCGGGCCGGCTGACCGTCGCCGTCCTCAAGAATGGCCAGTCCCCCCAGAACCGGGCAGGCGGCCATTATTTTTGCGGCGGCCCCGGAAATAACATCAAAGGAATGCCTGACTGCAAAACGATGGATTTCGGCCGCGCCGTCAGCCTTGCCCAGCCCCACTGCCAGCATTTTTGCCAGTCCGCTTTCCCGGTCGGCGGTAAACTTGGTATGCGGCTTGACCCGGTTGATCACGAAGATATAATCCGCCGACCGGGCCGACCGGGACACCAACACTTTCATGCCGCATTCCAGCCGGCCGACACAATCGGTGGACATATCAGAGTCGATGGTCACGTCCGGGCTTGCCGCCGGAATTCCCAGACTGTCCAGAACCTGCCGTTGCCCCTCGGACGTGCCGCCGCCGTGACTACCCATGGCCGGCACAATAATCGGCTCAAGACCCTGCTGCTTAAAAAAATCAAGGCCGGCGGCCACGATTTCATCAAGCCGGCCGATGCCCCGGCTGCCGAGTCCGATGGCTATCCGGGCTCCCGGCCGGAGGTTGGCAAAAAGAGAACTGTTCTGAAGTGATTCGATGACGGCAGGTCTGACCGCGGCCAGGGAAGACCGGTAAAGCGACTGTCTGACCAAGGCCATCCGCGGAAATGTTGATTCGTCGGCAGGGCGCATGGGACAAAAAGGAATATGGATGTTGCCGAGCCTGTCACGAGCTGGAACGGCTCGATTATCAGCCGCCTGTTTGACGGTCGGCTGTGAATACCAAAAAATTTCCCGGCTTTTGGTTCAAAAGCCGGGAAATATTAACCAAAATAAACCAAAAACTTTGCCCAAAGTACTTCCGTAATCCCTCCGGAAATTAATTGTCTGGCACCAGCTGAAAGCCGGCCAAAACCTTAAGGCCTTGGGAACACATTGTGTGTTTCCAAGATTAAAAGTTGGGCCGGACACGAAAAACGGCCAAACAGCACTTCAGGAAGGGATAATCCTTAAATATCCGGGCTAAATTTCTTCCACGGTAATGGCGTCGCTTTCACAAACCTCGACACAGGTCTCACAACCCAGGCATTCATCGGCATTAACCGGCACGGATTTGTCATCCTGCATTTCAAAAACTTCTACCGGGCAATTATCGACACATTCTTCACATCCGGTGCATTTCGCCTCATCAACAGTTACATTCCAACCCATTTTACAGCCTCCTTTACATTATATTTAGTTACATCCAGCGATCACTCAACAAAAAAATTTCTATATCACTAAAAAAAATAAAGTCAAGGAATTACCCTGCGGTTGCAAAAAAAATTATCCTGACCGGAGGCAGGCGATTATTGTGCGCGGTGCCGTCAGGCCGGGAAAATCGGCCGGACGGATATTATCCCGGCCGGACAGGTGCGCCAGAAAATCAGCCAGGCCGGTGTCAGGATAGGTCAGGATCTCCAGTTTCAGGCCGGACTCCGGCTCCGGATCAGGGGCGGACCGGGCGAAGGGCGGGATAAACAGCTCCGGATCTCCCTGGCTCAGATAGTCGTCAATAGACCGGGCCAGATCTTTTCGCCACTGCCGGCCGGCTGAACCGTCCCGATCAGCTTCCGCAAAGGGCAACAACCTTTGATTCACCAGCCTCTGTCCGCCGGGCCGGGTTTCATCAAGCCGGTCCAGCACCGCCGGACTGGTTGTCACCAGCAGATCAGGCGCGGCCGGGGAAGCCAGCGCCAGGATCGCCCAGGCCGACAGCCGGGCCGCCGTCATCTCCCGGCCGGGATCCAGCCGACTCCCGGCTGAGCCGGGGTCAACCCCCAGCGACCACCTGCCGGGCGAATCGTCACCGTCCCCGCCGTTAAGGGCTTCAAAAAGCGCCCGCTCCCTGTCTTTCAGAAGATTCAACGAATTTTCCACCGCCGCCTGGCGGTGGTCATGATCGCTCGTCAGGCGCAAAAACACCCGGGCGTTTAAAACCGGATCCGGCTTGCCGTCGGCAGCCGGCGAAGAACCCTTGACTATTTCCTGCCGCATATAAGAAATTGTGGTCTCATCAAAAAACGGAGCGCGACCGGATTTAAAAAAGGCGGGAGCCGCTCCGGCGGTCGCCTCCCGCCACTGCGCGCAGGCCTGATAAAGGCTCTCCACCTGCTGATCCACGTCTTCCGACGGGACCTGAATTTCAAGGCCGTCAAAGTCGGCCACGGCCGGCGGCAGGCTGTCAGCGGCCGTGGCTGACGGCAAGTACAGGACAATATCGTCAAAGCAGAACCAAAGCGCCCTGAGCCGATCTTCGTCAATGCTGGCAAAAGGGAAATAAGCGGCTGTCATAATTTTTTCTCTTTTTGGTCAAATTTGATGT
>JBKHHL010000089.1:0-10886 GCA_046539175.1 Desulfosudaceae bacterium | reverse complement strand
GAAATTTTAACCATTTAGATGTCGAAAAAATTCACCCTTCGGGCGAGTCGCCTTGAACGCATCTGCTGTGTTGCAGGACACTCGCGGTAGATTTACTACAGCTTCGTGTCCTGCGCCTTGCAGCTGCGCTCAAATCGACTCGTGAAATATCCGGGCTGAGAAGACCGAATCTTTTCAGCCGGCGGCATCATCAACGTTTTTGACGGTGTTTTTGCCGCAGGTATCAGTAGCGGCATCATCGGTGGCTTCTTGTTCAAAATCCCCGGACAACTGATTATCTATCAGGTCGGTGGCGGCTTTTACGTCCTCAAACCAGGCCGGGTAGTATTTTCTTGTTTCCGCCACCATTTTCTCCATGGGAAAATCGTCAAAAACGCCATAGTCGTGGACATACTCCATGTGACGATTGCCCAGGTTGTCATAGGGATGAAAGACAGCATCGGAACGACCGTCAAATTCCAACGGCCGGGTATTGAATTTATCGCACAGACTGCGGTTAAAGGCCGGTGTCGCCTTGACCCATTTATCTTCCAGAAACAGAACCGTGTAGCCGTGAAAAACAAACAGGTCCGAGCCCATCAACTGCTTCAGCCGTTGGGTGGCCAGATGATTTTTGACGTTGCCAAAGCCCAACCGGGCGGGAATGCCCACTACCCGGGCCGCGGCTGCCAGCAGAATGGCCTTGGGAACGCAGAACCCCTCGCCCGCGGCCAGAACAGAACTGGCTTTATACTTATCATGCTCCAGGCTGAAGGCGTAGGGATTATACCGGAAACCGTCCCGCACCCGGTAAAAAAGATTGACGGCCCGCTGCCTTTCGGAACCGGGCTGTCCGGCAGCCTCTCGGGCGAAAGAAATCACGGCGGGATGATCAGCGTCGATGTAATAGGTGGCAGCCAGACAGGATTTTTTCATAAGGTGACACGGTCCGGAGAAATAAAGTTGTTGCGGCGAAGTTTCCCCGTCACGGTAAAGCGGATAAAGGAAAGCGGACAGGCAGGCCCCCCGGCCAAAGCTCGCCCCGGAAGAAGAGCGGCCTTGACCGGGTTCAAATTTTGGGCCAAAAAACGACTTATTGCTGTGGTGCCTGCTGATTTTGAGGCTGGGACTGCTGCAGCTTGAGTTGTAATTCCTCGATCTCTTTTGTCTTTTCCGGCATATTGGGATCTTCTTCTTCCATGAGCGTCTTCAGCTCGTCTACGTATTTTTGATAATTTTCCTGCACTTCCTCATCGTTCATGGCATCGGCCCGGGCCTGGTTGTAAATCTGGGCCTTGGACCGAAACTCATCCATCAATTCCGACTTTTCTTCTTCCTCCAGGTCCGAACTCTGAAGTTGTGCCTGCAACTCCTGGATCCGTTCCATATCGATATCATTTTCAGCCAGCTTCTGCTCCAGCTTGTCCGTTACCAGCTCTTGCAGAGCCTGTTGATCTTCTTCCAGATCGGGGTTGTTCTCGATAACCTTCTGCTGGAGGGCCGTTAATTCCTGCTGCAACTGGTTCATGCGCTCAATATCCTCCTGCCGTTCACCGTCGGCCTCTTCCTGCTCAGCCCCGGGCGCCTGCTCCTGACCCTGCTCCATGGCCGTTGGGTCCTTATCGCCGCTAGCCGCCTTGCCGGCGGATGGGGCCATTTCTTCGCCATTGTCGTTGGAACAGGCCGGCAAAAACACCAGGCCCAGTCCGGCCAGGACAATAACCAGGGCCATTACAACCCGACCTCGGATTTCATTTAAACCAAAAATACCATTCATATTTTCTCCTTGTTGACGACAGCGGCTGGTCACGGAAAAACCGGAGTCATCTTAATTTGGGGGTTAACGTTTTTGAGGATGTAATTTAAATAATCCTACCAGATAAATAACGGGTCATGTCAAACATTTTTTCTTGCTTTTTAAAATAACAGCGTTAAGATAACGCCGTTATCTATAAAGGGGAAAAATATGCCCAAAGCACCCATGACAAAAGAAGAGATCAATCAGGTCCGCAACCAGATTCTGGAAACCGCCCTGGATATTATTATCACGGAAGGATTCAGCAATCTCAGTTTCCGCAAAATCGCCGCCCGCCTCAATATCACCGCTACAACCATTTACAACTATTTTGAGGGCAAAGACGAGCTCAACCTGATGATCCGGGTGCGGGGGTTTGAGACCCTTTACGCCCTGCTCAAAAAGGCCGGTGACCGCCAGGATAGCGCTCCGGCCGCGCTGGAAGCCATGCTCCGGGCTTACGTGCGGTTCGGCCTGACCTATCCGGATTATTATGATCTCATGTTCAACCTCAACACGCCCAAATATCTGGACTACGTCGGCTCGGACATGGAACCTACCGCCCATTTTGAGAAACAGACCGCCTTGAAATGTCTGAACTTGTTTGCCCAGCCTATTGAAGACTATCTGGACGCCGATAAGGCCGACAAGGCCGGATTTATTCAGGATAACATGGTTCAATTCTGGTCTGATCTGCACGGACTGGTGGCCCTGTACAACAGCCGCCTCTTTCACGAGGTCCTGGCCGACGTGGAAGACTTTGTCGAAAAACGTCTCCAGCGATTGATTCTGGAAATCCAGCGACTGAGGCAGCAAATTGACCAGGGACTGCCCCTGACCGCGATAACTCCAGCCTTAAACTGAATAATTTAAAGGATTGCGCATGCGCCCCGACATTACCCCCACCAATCTCAATCCTGTTCGAAAAGTCGTTAAAAAAGGCCTGACCAACCGCCTGACCCGGCTTTTTCTGCGATTTTTCGCGACCAGTTTCAATTTCCGGCCTTCCCTGAACAGGTATCTGATCACGGCTGACGGCCCTTTGAATTTCACCTTCGGCATCAGCACCCGGAATAATAGCGTGGAGCAGGCCCTGCGGTTTGAAAACGGCCGGGTGCGATTGCTCAAATCCATGCCGGAACATCCGGACGCCCGGCTCATTTTCACGGATGAGGACGCCCTCAAGGAAGCGGCCACCCGTCCTCCCAACCAGCTGATGCTGACTCTCATGGAAAACCGCATGGTTACCGAGGGCAACCTGGGCTATCTCCAGTTGTTCAACTTTTTCCTGTCCCTGCTGCTTAAAAAAACCCAGATCAAAAAATTACAAAAAGAAGCCGCCGCTCAGCATCGGACCTATGACCATGACCAGGCCGCGGCCACCAGCGTCAACGCCCGGCGGCCGCCCAGCCTGAAGTCGGAAACGGTGGAGGCGGGCGTCCGGTACCTGACCGACCCTTACCTGGGAGGTTACAATCTGGATGACTTTCCCCGGCTCAAGGATTTTCTGACCATCCATTTAAAAACCCGGGCGGCCGTCTGCCCGGAACGGCCGCTCCTGCTGACCCGCTGGTACCGGGAGAACGGTTTTGAAACCGGTCCGGACGGGGCGGCCCTGGTGCCGGAACTGCGCCAGGCCAGAGCTTTCAAATATCTCATGGAAAACCGGCAACCCATCATCCGGAGCAATGACCTCATCGCCGGTACCACCACCACCAGGGAAGTCGGGGTAGTTGTTTACCCGGACGCCCACGGCACCATGATCTGGGGAGAACTGCTGACGGCTCCTTTCCGCCCTCTGAACCCTTATGACGTTGACCCGGACACAGTTGAAATTCTCCACCACCAGGTATTTCCCTTCTGGCTGCACCGCAACTTCCGGGAATGGGTCCGGGAAAACAAGGACTATCCTTTGTGCCAGAAAATCGACGAACGCTTTGCCGCCTATTTCCTCTGGAAAACGGTGGCCCTGTCCCACACCATTCTGGACTACCCCCGGGTCCTGGCCCGGGGTACTACCGGTCTCATGGCCGATATCGAACGGGAACTTGCCGTCACCCCGGAGAGCGATACTCAGAAAAAAGACACCCTGGCCGCCATGAAGATCAGCCTGGAAGGCATCAACGCCTATGCCGCCAATCTGTCCCGCCAGGCCGCGCGCGAGGCCGAACAGACCGATGATCCCGTCCGGAAAAAAGAACTGGAACATTTGGCCGGCATCTGCGGCCGGGTGCCGGCCAATCCCTGCGACACCCTGGATGAAGCGGTCAACGCCATGTGGATCATCTGGGTGGGGGTTCACATGGAAAACACCAACGCCGGTTTTTCCCTGGGCCGCCTGGACCAGTGGCTGCAGCCCTATTTCGAGGCTGACCTGGCCGCCAGGGAAACCAAAGCCGAACGCCAAGAGTATATCCGTCACGCCCTGGAACTGATCGGCTGTTTTTACCTGCGTTGCACCGACCACCTGCCCCTGGTGCCCGACATCGGCAATTACCTCTTCGGCGGCAGTTCCTCGGACCAGGCCATCACCCTGGGCGGGGTCACCCCGGACGGAGAAGACGCTGTCAACGATATGACCTATATCTTTTTAAAAGTCACGGAAATGCTCTGCGTCCGGGACCCCAACGTCAACGCCCGCTACAATCATCTTAAAAACAGCGACACCTATTTAAAACGGCTCAGCGAAGTCAACCTCAACACCACCGCCACCCCGTCCATTCACGGCGACGAAGCAGTCATGGCCTCCCTGGCCGATTTCAACTATCCGCCCGAACACCTGCGGGACTGGTCAGCCACCGGCTGCGTCGAGCCGACCCTGTCCGGCCGGCACCTCGGTCACACCAACTGCATGATGTTCAACATGGTGGCCGCCCTGGAAATGGCCCTGAACAACGGCCATCATCCCCTCATGCGCTGGGACCTGGGACCGGCTACCGGGGACCCGGCCGCCGGGGACCTGGATGATTTTGAAGCCTTTTTCAAGGCTTTCGCCACCCAGCTGGAATTTCTGGCCGACCAGTCCTGCCGGTACAACAACCTGCTGGGAGAAGCCCACCAGGCGCTCCGGCCGACCCCCTATATCTCGGCCCTTATCGAAGGTCCTTTACAAAAAGGCCGGGACGTCACCCGCGGCGGGGCCAGGTACAACTCCTCCGGCACCGCCTGCATCGGCCTGGCCGACATTACCGACTCGCTCCTGGTCATAAAAAAACTGGTCTTAGAAGAAAAAAAGGCCACCCTGGCCGAACTGCACCAGGCAGTCCGGACCGGTTTTGCCGACCGACCCGATTTGGCGGCCATGGTCAAATCAAAGGTGGCCTTGTTCGGCTCCGGCGACGACCAGGCCCTGGAGCTGGCCGATCGCGTTACCCGACTGGCCCGGGATATTTTCTGGACGCGCGCCAATTACCGCGGCGGCAGATACACGGCCGGCTTCTGGTCCATGTCCAATCACGTGGCCTTCGGCACCCTGACCGGGGCTCTGCCCTCCGGCCGTATGGCCGGCAAGGCTTTTACTCCGGGATTGACCCCCGAGCCGCACGCTTCAACCAGCATTCTGGACAACATCCGGGATGTCTCCCGCCTGACACCGACTAATATGAACAACAATATCGCCTTTAACGTCAAAATCGTTCCCAGCGCCGCTGATGATCATGAAAAAACCGTGGATACCATCTATTCTTACGTCAAAACTTATTGCGGTCTGGGCGGCATGCAGATGCAGTTCAACGTGGTTTCCTCGGAAACCCTGCGGGACGCCAGGGACAATCCTGAAAATTATCAGAACCTGCTGGTCCGCATTTCAGGCTACAACGCCTACTTTGTGACCCTGAACCGGGACATGCAGCAGGAGCTCATTGAACGAGCCGAATACGGCCTGTAATAATACGCCGACCCCAAAAGATCCCAGGACGACATCATGACAACCGAAGCACAGAAAACCGGAAAATCACAGAACTCCCCGGCGGACCGAAAGCCCCTCATCCTTGATATCAAAGGCAACAGCCTGGATGACGGCCCGGGCATCAGGTCGGTGGTCTTTTTCAAGGGCTGCCCCCTGTCCTGCGCCTGGTGTCATAACCCGGAAAGCAAAAAACCCGGGCCGGAGATATCCTTTGATCCCAAAACCTGCGTCGGCTGCGGTACCTGCCGCCAAATCTGCCCGGAAGGAGCTTTATCTCCGGACAACCCTTTTTACGTGGATCGTAAGCGGTGCAGTCTCTGTTTTGAATGCGTCGAAGCCTGCCCTTCCGGCGCCCTGTCCCGGGTGGGCGAGCCTATGACGAAAGAAGCCATCATGGGAAAAATCCTGCCGGACAAACCGTTTTTCGATACCTCCGGCGGCGGGGTGACCCTGTCCGGGGGCGAACCCACCCTGTTTATGAATTTTACCGGCCAGCTCCTGGCCGGCCTGAAGCAGGCCGGAATTGACACCCTGGTGGAAACCTGCGGCTGGTTCGATTTTGATGACTTTATGACCCTGGTTTATCCCTGGGTGGACACCATCTATTACGATCTCAAGTTGTATGATGATCCCGCCCACCGTCACTATTGCGGCCTGTCCAACCACAAAATTTTCGAAAACTTTCAGCGCCTGGCTCACCGGGTAAAAAAGGATGACAAAACCATTCTGCCGCGCACCCCTTTGATACCGGACATCAGCGCCACCGAAACAAACCTGAAACAAATCGCCGGTTTTTTAAATCAAGTGGGCATAGACCGGGCGGCGCTGTTGTCCTACAACCCGCTCTGGCATGATAAAACCGGGCAAATCGGCCTGGCCGACACCTGGGCCGGAGAACCGGCCATGACAACCTTCCTGGATAAGAAGATCCAGGAGCAATGCCGGGCCATATTCCAGGACCACGGCATCAGTTTGCAATAACGGGAGAAATCAATAATGCTTTCAGGCAATCTGTCCGGCCCGGTGCTGGTCACCGGAGCAACCGGTTTTATCGGCCGGCGGGTCGTTCATCAACTGCTGCGGTCCGGTCAGGCCGTGACCGCGCTGGTGCTTCCCGAAGAAGATATCCCCGGAGAATGGGGACAAGCGGTTGAGGTTATCCGCGGCAGCATCACCGAACCCGCGGCCGTGACCCGGGCCGCGGCCGGGGCCGGCACCATTATCCACCTGGCGGCGGTAGTTTCCGACTGGGGTGATGAAGCGCTCTTCTGGCGCTTAACCGTGGAAGGCAGCCGCCTGTTGTTTGAGCAGGCCGTGAAAAATGACTGCCGGCTGGTGCTGGCGTCCAGTATCATCGTTTACGGGGACAATATCCGCCAAGGGCCCTGTCCGGAAGAAACGACTTACGGCAAAACTTTCGGCCCTTATGGCCGGACCAAGCAGGCCCAGGAAAAGCTGGCCTGGAAATTTTACCGGGAGCTGGGCCTGCGACTGACCGTGGTGCGTCCGGCCAATGTTTACGGACCGGGCTCCGGCCCCTGGCTCCATGATATTGTCAACGTTCTGAAAACCGGGGCGCCGGGGCTGATTTCCAAAGGCCGGGGCAAGGCCGGTCTGGCCTACGTCGACAATGTGGCCGACGTCCTCATCCGGGCCGGCGGCCGCGACCAGGCCGTGGGACGCGCCTACAACGCCTGCGACGAACTGGATGTCACCTGGCACCGCTACTTTTCCGACCTGGCCGCCATGATCGGCGTCGGACGACCGGCCTCGGTACCCCGGCCGGCAGCCGTTGTCGGCGCCTTTGCCATGGAGGCCGCCTGGAAAGCCTTCGGCGTGAAAAAACGGCCGCCCCTGACCCGGGAAGCCCTCAACCTGATCGGCTCGGACAACCGCGTTCCCGCTGACCGGGTCCGGGCCGAACTGGGATATGAACCACGGGTGGGCTATGCCGAAGGCATGGCCGCCACCAGAACCTATCTTGATCAATGGATGGAGGTATCATGAGCAAGCTGAAGGGCCAACTGGTCTTCATTACCGGGGGTTCCAGCGGCATCGGCCTGGAAACCGCCTCGTTGCTGGCAGCCGCGGGTTGCCGGCTGGTTTTATTTGCCAGAAACAGGGACAAGCTGACCGAGGCCTGCCGACGAATCCGGGAAAACCGAGCCGGCCGGTCTGTCCCGGAGGAGGTATCCGTCGGGGCCATATCCATGGACGTGGCTGACAATAACAACGTCCGGCAGCAGATCGACACGGCCGTGGACAGTTACGGCATTCCGGACATCCTCATCAACAGCGCCGGGATCGGCACGGCCGACTATTTTGAAAACATTACCTGGGAGCAGTTTGACCGGGTCATGAAAATCAATGTCTACGGCACCCGCAACACCATCAGCGCCGCGCTGCCGCACATGAAGCAAAAAGGAAGGGGGCACATCGTCAACCTCTCCTCGGCGGCCGGCCTGCTGGGCATGTTCGGCTACACCCTCTACAGCACCTCCAAGTACGCCCTGGTGGGCCTGTCGGAATGCCTGCGCAGCGAGCTGAAACTTTTCAACATCCGGGTCACGGTGGTCTGTCCGCCGGAAGTAAAAACTCCCTTTATCGACGATGAATCCCAAACCATTCCCCCGGAAGCCCGGGCGATCAAGCAACTGGCCGGCCAGCTCCAGCCCGGGTACACGGCCCGGACCATAGTCCGCGGCATAAAGAAGAATCGTTTTCTGGTTATTCCGGGTTTAAGAGCGCGGTTCCTCTATTTTTCCCACCGTCTCAGCAACGGCTTCCTGACCCGGATGCCGTCGGATCTGATCGTCCGATGGGTGGCCCGGAAACAACCGCGCCGGTGACGGGATTTATAACGGCCGGTTTAATGATTTCCCAGGGCCGATCGGATAAAACAGGAAGAATCAACCACAGCGGCTGAATCACCATCACCGTACTCCACCGAAGACTCCTCCTGATCCGGGGCCGACAATATCACCCGGCTGACCCCCGCCCCTCCCCGGGTAAACCAGACGCTGTCGGTGGCCGGGTCGACGGCCATACCGGTAAAGGTTCCATAATCCACGCCGTCGCCGCATTCATAGGCTTTCCAGTCGGCACCTTCAAAGCGGTGCAACCCTGCCGGGGTCCCGGCCCAGACCTGGCCGTATCCGTCGTCAACAGCCAGAGAACGGATGTCATCGCTTAAAAGCGCGCTGTTGGAGGTGTCATAAACGGTCCAGGCGCTGCCGTCATAATGGTTCAGGCCGGCCTCGGTACCCGCCCAGACACTGCCGCCGTCGTCAAGAGCCAGGGCGGTGACATCATCGGCCGAGATATCGCTGTTGGCGGTGTCGTAAACGGTCCAGCTGCCGCCGTCATAATGGTTCAGGCCGGCCCCGCTCCCGGCCCAGACATTATTGCCGTCCGCCACCGCCAGAGCGGTGATATTATCGGAAGCCAGGCCGTCGGCCGTGTCCCAGGTGGTCCAGGTGCTGCCGTCATAACGGCTCAGGCCGGAGTCGGTGCCGGCCCAGATATTGTTGTCGGCAGTCACGGCCAGAGTATTGACGGTATTTGAGGCCAGGCCGCTGTTAGCAGAATCGTAGCTGGTCCAGGCACTGCCATCATAAACGGTCAGGCCGGCCTCGGTCCCGGCCCAGACCTTGTTGTCGGCGTCCACCGCCACGGCAGTGACGGTGTTGGAAACCAGACCGCTGTTGTCGGTATCATAAGTCGTCCAATTAGCGCCGTCATAGACGATCAGACCGTCAGCGGTGGCGAACCAGGTCCGGCCGTCCTCACCGGCGCCGGCATCGTTATAGACGGTATCCGTGATACCTCCCAGGGGAAAGCTGGTCCAGCCGTCGTAGTTGAGCCGGCAGAGGCCGTTACCGGTGCCGAACCAGACCGACCCGCAATCCTGGCAGGAGCCATCCGGTTCACACACGGCCACGGCATGAACATTGTCATTGTTCAGGCCGCTGTTCTCGGTGTTATAAACGGTCAGAGCGGTGCCGTCGTATTGACCGGCCCCGGCTCCGACCGTTCCGAACCAGACCACATCCTGGCTGTCTATGGTAAGGGTTTGAATCTCATTGGCGGGCAAACCGTCAGCGACGGTATAATTGAACCATTCGTCATCATTATACATGAAAATGCCGTGGTGCAGGGTGGCCACCCACTTGTTATCCTGGCTGTCAATGGCGATATCATAGACATATTCCCCGGCCAGATCGCTGTTGTGGGTCTGATAGGTTTCCCAGTTGTCCCCGTCAAAAAAATTCACCCCGCCGGCCTGCTGATTGAAAGGCCACAAGGCCACGGCACTGGTACCGATCCACTTGTGGCCGGCCGCGTCCAGGGCGATGGCTTCGACGTAATCCGTGACCAATCCGCTGTTGCCGGTATTATAAGTGGTCCAGTCATTACCGTCGAAAACGCTGATACCGCCGTAGCCGAGCATGGTGCTGAAAAAATCGCCTCTGCCCAGCCAGACTGAACCGTCGGTGTCAATAGTAATGGCGTTGATGATAGAGGCTCCCGGAGGCCGGTAGGTGGTCCAGGATTCATCGTCAAATCTGCTCATCAGTCCGTTAGTGTCAGTGGCGCGGGTGGTACCGATCCATTTATTGCCCGCCTCATCAACGGTAATGACCTTGGTGGAATTAAAAGCCAGGCCGTCGGCGTAGCTGTGGCGGGTATAAGTGCCGAAAGAAGGATTAACCTGAAAAACACCTGACTTGGTGGCGCACCAGACCACCGGATAGGTAGAATAATAATCACACGAAGAACAGACTTTCTTTTCAACAGCCACATCATATATCTGGCGGGGGGTAACGTAATAATTGCTCCACTCCTCCCCTCGCGAGGGGGCGGGAGCCAGAAAACCATCTGCCACCAGCATAACCGCCAACACCAGCAGAAAAAACAAGGGGCCCGAATTTGCTGTTTGAGAATGCTTCATCATGATCACCTGTGTTATGTTGCGGATTACCCTGTCTGCTCCGGCAGGTCAGTAGCGGATGATTTAAAATCAGGAGCCGAAAGCATTCACCGGGAATAAAGACAGGAGCCGGGGACAGGAGCCAGAGACCGGCCATTCTGCTGCCCGACGTATTCGGGCTGGTCCGGTTTTTTTGTGGGTGCTGATCTTGTCTGGTTGAGATAATTAATATAATATCATTTTTGAATTTAAAAATCAAGCTCCCCTCCCGAGAC
>JBKHHL010000233.1:0-2629 GCA_046539175.1 Desulfosudaceae bacterium | reverse complement strand
TTGAATGGGAGCACAAGGTGCCGGAGATCGCCGAACGGGCCGGGGTCCTGCCGCGGCCCGTCCTCTAACCCTGATATCCCGTTTCGCTTTCGGATATTTTTACCCATCGCGAAAAATCATATCGACCAGGATTGATGGCTTCGTAAAAAGTCCGATATCTGCGTTGCAGCGTTTTTCTCGGAATTTCACGTACTGCTAAGTACGCTGCATTCCTCGAAAAACACTGCGCCTTGATCTCGAACTTTTTACTTTGCCATCCCAAAATGGACTTTTTACGAGACCATCAGGATTATTTTCATATTAAATTAGGCGGCAAAACGTTTGCCCCCGGAATTACCGGTGGACAAATCCAGACAGAATCGATAAATTGACAACTTTACCAAAACAGTATTTATTTCGACCAGACAGGGTGGTTCGGGAGCGTGCGGCTCCGCTGTTCCATCCGATCATTACGAACACTGACTAAAAAATGCGCCTGACTACAAAAAGCAGATATGGGACGCGGCTGTTACTGGATCTGGCCATCCACGGCGGAGACAAGTACGTCCCGCTTAGTGATATTGCCAAACGGCAGAACCTCTCCCGGAAATACCTGGAACAGCTTATCCGTAAACTTAAACTGGACGGGCTGATTACCAGCCGGCGCGGCCCCTTTGGAGGGCATAAACTGGGCCGGCCGCCATACCGGATAACCATCGGAGATATCGTTCGCTCACTGGAAGAGTCCACCGCCCTGACCGAATGTTCCGAGTCCCAGGAACCCTATTGCGGGGTTTGCAACCGGGCCGGGGAATGCCTCTCCCGCTGGGTCTGGATCGAGGCCAGCAAAGCCATGTTCGAACGCTTGAATCAGATCACCCTGGGGAGCCTGATTAGCGGAGAGCATGGTTTAAAGTCAAAATTCACCGCTTCCAGGCCCTGACCCCGCCCCTGACTACCGGCCGGGTCCACCGCCGGTCCGTTTAACCCGGATATTTAATGAAATATCCGGGTTAATAGGATTTCCCATCTTCATTAACCATGGGCACGAACCTGACCGGCAGGGACTTTTGTTCCACCAGCTTATCGTCTTGTTTTTCCAGCAGAATCAATTTCTGACCCCAGCTACCGCTGACCGGGATGATGATGGTGCCGCCTTCGGCCAACTGTTCTTTTAAGGGTTCAGGGATGTCCGAGGGGGAACAAGTCACCATGATTGCGTCAAAGGGGGCCTGCTCCGGCCAGCCCTGGTAGCCGTCCCCGATTCTGACGGAAATATTGGTATAGCCTTCCCTGTCCAGGGTTTGTTCGGCCCTCCGGCCCAAGGATTCAACTATTTCTATGGTGTAAACGTGCTCCACGATTTCCGCCAGAATGGCTGCCTGGTACCCGGAGCCGGTGCCGATTTCAAGCACCCGATCCGTGCTGTCCAGGTCCAGCGCCTGGGTCATGAAAGCCACGATATAGGGCTGGGAAATAGTCTGGCCCTGGCCGATTGGCAGGGGACGGTCCTGGTAGGCCAGGTGGCGGAGTGGCCCGGGCACGTAGCGGTGACGATCGACCTGCTTAAAAGCCTGGAGCACCCCGGCATCAGTAATACCCCGGGGCACCAGCTGATTGGCGATCATCTTTTTTTTCAAATCCTGGAAAGAGACCTCGCTGTCATTGCCGGCCAGGGGCTGTCCCCCCTGGTCTGACATGGCCGCCTTGTCGGCCGAGGCCGCGATCGCGCCTGGAAGAAAGGCCGCCACGACCACTGCTGTCATTATGGCCATGATAACCACCGCCATGGCCTGATAAAAAAATTTTCCTGCTGATCCGGTCATAGGGATTTCTCCTGTAAATTAACCGGGAAAAAAGCGGCCTCTTCCGGGACGACCAGCAAACTCCTTCAGCCGGAGAAGGGGCTTTCTTCCGGCGGTAGAAAATTGACCTGGTTGACCATGCTTTCCTGCTGCTTGATCTGTGTTTGGATCATTTTCTGATCGACCGCCCGGGTAACCGGTTCCACCTTTGTTACCGGACGGCCCTGGTCGTCCCGGGTATATTGCCAGTGCCGGACATATCCGGCCACGGTCACGTAGCAGAAAGCTCCGAAACCGCAGCAGGTCCGGTCAACAATACCGTGACCGACAAAATAAAGCACCTCCTCGCCCTGAAAAGGCAGCCGCTCTTCCCGGATAACGACATAATGGCCGCCGATGGCATTAACTTCCTGGTTGATTTCGGGGTGGGCGTAATCTCGGGTGCAAGGAAGCATTATCGACCTCGCCTTTTAAGGTTACCAGACTGATCAACCGACCAATAAACCAACGAATCAAGCCGGGTAGGCCGGTTTAACCCGGTCAATGTAAGCCCAGAGCAAGACGGTATATCCAGTTGGCGCCCAGCAGCAGCAGCGCCGCCCGTAAGGCCTGCCTTCGCCAGCGGCCGACTGTCAGCATACTGCCCCGGCTCAGCCTGAAGCCGGTAGCCAGGGCCGCGGCATTCCAGGCGAAGACAGCCGCCACCGCCATGTAAAAGGGAGCGGCCAAGGGATAATTATAGATGGCAAAAGACCAGTCACCTGCGGCCATGGCCCAGAAAGACCGGGTCAACCCGCAAAAAGGACAGGGCCGGCCGGTCAACCCCAGAAAGGTACAGGCTTTCA
>JBKHHL010000008.1:0-32046 GCA_046539175.1 Desulfosudaceae bacterium | reverse complement strand
GGGAAAAATCCAGGATGTTATGGGCACCGGCCGAAGCGTCAACAGTGCCGGCAAAAGCGGCCCCTTTTTCAAAAACAAAATCGTTGTTGCCGGAACCGGCAATAATGTGATTAATGCCCTCGGCGGGATTGAGGATATTTTCCCCGTCGGTCACCGAGACATTATTATCGCTGTCGAAAGTAAAGGTCAGGTCGGCGGTTACGGCCGAAAAATCAAGGGTATTGATGCCGCCGCCGTTTTCAATGGCATCGCTGCCCCAGCCATCTTCAAAGCTGAAGAAATCGTCGTTGGCGGTTCCGGTGAAAGTTTCATTGTCTTCGGTACTGACAAAGGTTTCCAGAAGATGGGAGTAATCGGCCAGGGAGCCGGACAGGGCCGGTGTTTCCACGGCACCGGCGGTATATTCCAGGTCCCAGTCACCGCCCAGATCGGCGTTTCCGGTGGGATCAACCGAGGCGGCCACGTCAGCCCGGGTAAAAGAAGCCAGAGTTTCCACAAAGGAGGCGCCGGTGTCACCTTCGGCCACGCCGCACCCGTAAAGCAGGAGATCGCCCTCAGAATCCAGAGACTCACCCCAGGCAGCCAGATCGTCCCGGCGGCCGGTCAACTCCTCGCCGGTGACAAGAGTGTCACCCAGGCGGATACTGCCGGCGTCGCCGTGGGAAAAAAGATGAACCGCGTCAAGACCCTGATACCCATCCAGAATTTCCGAAACCTGTTCAATTCCGTCACGATTGCCGTCCAGCAGATAAAGGTCAAACAATGATCCGGAAGAAGCCGGCTCCGTTCGGGCGGCCTCCTGGGCCAGGTCAAAAATATGGGCGTCTTCCCGCGATCCAACCATGGCCTCGACCAGGTCGTCCCGGTCAGTGACAGCGGCGTCGACGAAAATGACCTGGCGAAGATCCGCGTTACTTATGCCATCAGCCTCATTATTGGAAAACAGGGGCTCCTGGTCGGCTTTTTGAAAATCTTCTTCCGGGGCCGGCCTGGTCAAAGCTTCTGTTTCGCCGTTCTTAAGACCGTCACCGGCCGGGGTGGTGGTGACATCGTTGAAGCGATCCACGTTTTCCACCACCGGCGCCGGGGAGGCGCCCAGGTCTTCCGGATCTGCCGGGGGAATGCCCAGCTCAGCCGAAAGAAGCAAGCGCGGTTCCAGAGCTTCGAACTGAAAAGGCCTCTCTTGGCGTTCCGCGCCACGTTTTTTCTTCTTGCCCTTCGCCCCGGCCTGGTTACTTTTTTTGTTTCGTAACATCGGCTCCATCCTCAGGAAACCGGAAAGGGTTTCCCTCTGAAGAAATAATTACTCGGAAAAATCCCGAAGCCAGCCGTTAACAGCGGCTATATCCTGATAATTCAGTGTTCCCACTGTTTTTTTGAGAATCAAACTGTTGGTGATGTATTCATATCGCGCCATGGCGTAATTCTGGCGCGCCTGCGAAAGATCCCGTTCTCCGTCCAGGACTGCCAGAATAGTATAAAGTCCGGAACGGTGTCCTTCCTTTTTGCCTTCCAGGGCCAGTTGTTGCGCCTCCACTGCCTCGCGGAGGGATTTGACCCGTTCAATGGCATTGTCCACCCCGTAAAAAGCGGCCCGGGTCTGGCGTTGCAGGGCCCGGGTCTGGCGGACCTCTTCCTGTCGGGAAGAATTCATAAGATGCCTGGCTTCACGGGTGCGCGAGCTGATCATGCCGCCCTGGTAAAGAGGCACGTTCAGCCGTAACAGAAAATTAGTTGTTTCCACTTCGCTGCCGCCGCCAAAAAGAGTACCGTCCGTGTCGCGCCAATTGTAGTTGGCCTCCATGTTCAAATTGGGATAATGATTTGCCCGCTGACGCCGGATTTCATGGCGGGCCGATTTGACTTTCTGCCGGACGGACTCCAGCAGGGGATTCTGCTTGACGGCCGCCTCAACCCAGACCTCGGCCCGGGCCGGATCCGGTGGGATCAAGGGCAGGTCTTCCCGCAGGGACTCCAGTCCTTCGGCGGGAGCATTGATGATTTCCTCCAAAGCCTGGCGGGCGTCATCCAATTCGCTTTCAACATTCAATCGTTTCGCCATGACCTCGGCCAGACGGGCCTTGGCGTCATAATATTCCGTCCGGGTGGAAAGCCCCCGATTGAACTTCTCGCTGATAAGTTCATAATGACGGTTCACCGCGGCCTCCTCGGCGCCGATAACCAGCAGCCGATCTCTGGCGGCCAGAACACCGAAATAGGCGACTGCCACCCGGACGGCCAGCTCCTGACGGGCCGCTTCCAGCTCATGATCAGCTCCCTTGACCCGAGCCCTGGCCCGGCTGATGTTCACAAAAGAAGCAAAGTTAAACAAAGGCTGGGTAAGCGAAAGGGTATATTCGGTGGTGGGATAGTCGGAACTGCCGGAACCATAGACCTCGTTGTCGGAGCTGATGATCTCCTGGTTCGATTCGGTGTGAACGCCTTCCGCGGAAAGGGTGGGCATGACAGCGGCCCAGGCCTGCCGCAGCGACTCTTCTTCGGCATTTCTATCATAACGCGTGCCCACAAACCGGGGATCATTTTCCAGGGCCCGGGTAAAAGCCTGCTCCAGGTCGGTGGCCTGGGAAGAAAACGCGCCTATTATCAAAAACAATAACACCACGGTAAAAAGACCTGCCCGGCTTGTAAAGTTAAGCCGCGCGCAGCTTCTGAACCTGATGGTCTGCTTCATGACACTCCTTTCCAAAAACATTTTGTTCTGATGAGCACTGACTTATAATACCGAGCGGATGACAATTGAAAATGAGATTTATTTACCCTGAAAGCAACCAATGAGGAACTGGTTGATATCATGGAAATATCACAGCAATACCCACAAAAAAAGGGAAGAGCCTGCCGGCCCTTCCCTTAGCGAAATACACGCGAACCAACCGAATTCTCGAAAAAAAATAGAATGATAACCTTATCATGTTTTCCTCTTCCCCTTACTGCCCCGACGACAGAAAAGAATCGAATATGACGGCCTCGTTGAAAGTTCAATTGCCGCAAGGCAGCGTTGCGCGGCATCTCTCGTCATGCCGCCTACCGGTAAACGCGCCCCTTTTTTCGAAATGGGAGCCGCCCCGCTTGCCGGTTGGTCCGGATTTTTAACCTTTAAATGATACTTTTTTTCCGGACCAATGTCAATAGAAATCAACTGGCGTAATTCCCTGAGGCTCCTGAACGGCCGGTTTTTTTAAAAGAGGAAGATTTATACCTGATGGCTTCGGGAAACATTTTCAGGTCTGACCCGGATCACTTTTGTCCAGGATAAAAATAAATGAAATATTCTGGTTAATTCAGACAAAAGCAACCGGTGTTTTCTGGAAAAGCGATCAGTCCTGATGGGGGGTGCCGGCAAGCTGATGACGGACCTGGTCAAATCTGCGTTTCAGGTCGCGCTCCACCAGCAGGCTGACCCAACGGTTGACCTTTGCCTGCAGTTGATCCGGGACATCCACTGACCGGGGGGGAGCAGACTCCCGGGCCTGACCGGTCACCTCGGCCAGGGCCTGGCTGATTTCCCGGTTGCCCGGGTTGGCCTTCAGCAAATAACTATAAATTTCAGCACTTTTTTCATTATGCCCCTGGGCGGCACATAACCGGGCCATGGACTCCGTCCAAAAAAGGGGATTATCTTTCATCTGTCTGTTTTCCCTCTGGTTTATACCTGTAAATCAGCTCGTCTTTGCCGACCATACCCAGCTCTTTTCTGGCCACGTGTTCAATGTAGTCGGGATCGTTTTTCAAGCGTGACACCAGACGCCGCAACCGGGCATTTTCTTCCGCGACTGCCTGATTTTCTGATTCAATCCGGGCCAGCCGGTCTTCCAGATCAAGATAATCCAGATAACCGTTTCTTCCGAAAAGAATCATGCCGGCCAGCCACAGCAGCCCCAGGCCGGCCAGAGCGAAAACAATCCTGGACTGCGGCAATTTCATTTAATCATCCGATTTTTTAAGGGCCTTGATTAAATCTTTTAATTCCCGGCTATGCAAACTATACGATAAAATCAAATAACAGGCAACCCCCACCCCGACACAAAAAACCATGCCCAGCAACTGACCGGCCAGACGGGCATCAGGCGGTATGACCCGAAGGGACACCTGCCAGACCGCCAGGCCCATCACGGCCGAAGAAAAGGCATAGCGAACCACGGCCGGCATCAACGTACCCAGTCCCAGCCAACCCAGCTTAACCTGAAGCGCCCTCAGCAACAGCCCGAAATTAAGCACGGCGGCCAGGGAGGTAGCCAGGGCCAGGCCGCCATGCCCCAACGGCCCCATCAGAGCCAGACTGAAAACGATATTGGCCAGGGTCGCTATCACCGCGATCCGAACCGGCGTTCTGGTGTCGGAAAGAGCGTAAAAGGCCGACACCAGGATACGCACAGCCGAAACAGCCCACAAACCCGCGGCGTAAAGTAACAGGGCGTAGGCCGTCAGACGAACCGCCTCGTCTCCGAACTTGCCATGCTGGAACAACAACGCCACCATTTGTTCCCGCAACACGATCAAGCCGGTCATGGCCGGCAGGGAGATAAAGAAAATCAGCTTCAGGGAATAGCTGAAAGTGTCCACCACCGCTTCATAATCTCCGGCGGCCGCCTGACGGGACATGCTCGGCAAAGCCGCCATGGCACCGGATATGGCAAATACCCCCAAAGGAAACTGGACCAGCCGATCAGCGTAATAGAGGTAAGTGACGCTGCCTTCGGGAAGCATGGTGGCCAGCAAGCGACCGACGATAATATTGATCTGATAGACAGCGGCTCCAAAAACGGCCGGAAGCATCAGGTAACCGACCTTCTTTAACGCCGGATGGTACAAGGCGGCTTTTGCCCGGAAACTCAAGCCGGCCCGGATAAGAAATGGTATCTGCAGGGCTAGCTGCATAACACCGCCGGCCACAACCCCCACGGCCAGCCCCTTCACCCGCACGAGAGCGTCATCCGACAGGACCGAAACGACACCGATGGCCGCGATCATGGCCACGTTAAGAAGTACCGGCGCCAGGGCCGGGGCCGCGAAATATCCCAGGGCGTTGAGAATGCCCATGCACAGGGCGACCAGGCAGACAAAAAAAACATAAGGAAACATTATCCGGGTCAGCGTTACCGTCAGCTCGAACTTATCGGGCTGATCAACCGTCCAGCCCCAGCCGACCACGTGAACAATGGCCGGAGACAGGAGCACCCCGACCACCGTTACCACCAGCAGAATCACCGACAGTAGACGCAGAGCCGATCCGGCCATGGCAAAAGCCTCGGCCCGCCCTTTTTTCTCCAGCTGCTCCGTGAAAACAGGAATAAAGGCAATGGTTAGCGAACCTTCGGCAAACAGGCGTCGCATCAGGTTGGGAATCGTAAAGGCAACGAAAAAAGCATCCGAAACCCGACCGGCGCCGAGGAACCCGGCCAGGACCATGTCCCTGATATAACCGAACAAACGGCTGAACAGGGTGGCCCCCCCGATAACACTGGTAGCCCTGGCTACGCGCCGGTTTTCATTCATAGGTAAACCCTTCCGTTTTTTCGATTCCGGCCTTACGACGGTCCCCGGAATTGCCCATCCCTGGCATTATCATCCCCTGACGGCTTCGCAAAGAGTCCGCTCAATTCATAAATAAAAGACCTGGACTGATCGGATCAACCAACCTGGAATTTACCCAGACCGCATTCGGTCTGCCGGCCGGCATGCAACTGCCGGCACAAATACACCAGAAGAAGGATATTATGTTTCCAGGTGACGATAGAGAGTCCGACGGCTGATTCCCAGCACCGCGGCGGCCCGCCTTTTATTACCGCCCACTTTCTCCAGTACGTGAGAGATATAATCTTTTTCGATCTGCTTGAGGGTTGGCAGCACTTCATGCTTCTCACTCATCCGGACGGTCAGGTCATCCCGGGAATCGGCCGCCGCATCCAGGGTGATATCCGGATTCTGCTTTATCCTGGTCGGCAAATGCTCCACGTCCAGGCTGAATCCGTGACAGAAGGTGACGGCCCGTTCGATAACATTCTGGAGCTCCCTGATATTTCCGGGGAAGGAGTAGGCCGTCAACTGCTCCAGGGCCTCGTCGGTTAACCCGTTTATTTCCTTGCCCGCCTGAAGACAATAGCGGTTTAAAAAATGGGCCGCCAGCAGGGGAATATCATCCTGGCGTTCCCGCAGCGGCGGCACCGTGATGCTGAAGGTTTCCAGCCGGTAAAACAAATCCTGGCGAAAGGCGCCGGAATCAATCAGGCTTTCCAGATCCTGGTTGGTGCAGCAGATGACCCGCACGTCGACCTGCTGCTCCTGGTTGCCGCCCACCGGCCGGAAACAACCGTCCTGCAGAACCCGCAGCAGCTTGGATTGCAGGCTGGCCGGCATCTCCCCGATCTCATCCAGCAGCAGCGAACCGCCGTGGGTCTGCTGGAACAGACCCGGCCTTTTTTTCACCGCCCCGGTGAAGGAACCTTCCTCGTGGCCGAAAAATTCGCTTTCCAGCAGCTCCGAAGGTATGCCGGCGCAATTTACGGCCAGAAACGGGCCCTGGCCGCGGTTGCTGAGGTCATGGACGGCCTTGGCGACCAGCTCCTTGCCCACCCCGCTTTCCCCCTGGATCAGGACGGGGCCGCGGGCCGAGGCGATTTCGCGGAGCTGATCAAACATGACCCGCATCTTCCGGCTGCGGCCGATCATGCCCTGGAAACCCTCCCGGGCCATGAGCTCCCTGTAACGACTGACCTCGTTCTGGAGTTTCCGGCGTTGCAGGATACGATCAACGCTGATACGAAGATGCTCCAGGTCCAGCGGTTTAGCCAGAAAATCGTCCGCCCCCGATTTGAGGGCTTCCACCGCCTGGGGAATGCTGCCAAAAGCGGTAATGATCAAAAATCCCGGCTGGGTGTAAAGCTCCCTGGTCCACTGCAACAGGGTCATGCCGTCGGAATCAGGCAGTTTCAGGTCACTGATGACCGCGTCCGGTTCCCACTCTTTGATCAGGTTAATGGCCACTTCCACGGTAGAAGCGCTGCTTACCTCATAGCCGGCATCGGTCAGTTCCTCCTGGAGCATTTGCGCCAGACCATAGTCGTCTTCAACCAGGAGGATCCGCTCCCGGCCGCCTGATAGTGCCGGTGATGATGACGATTCAGACATCTTGCTTTCCTTTCTCATTGTCCTGTACCCGGTCAACCGGGGGCAGGGTTATTCTGAAACCGGCACCGCCGAGAACCGAATCAAAAACCGTGATTCCGCCTTCATGCTCGTTAATGGTGCCGTGAACTATGGACAGTCCCATGCCCGTATTGCTCAGATCCTGGTGGGTACTGAAAAAGGGCTCAAAAATTTTCGATTTAAGCCCCTCCGGGATGCCCGGCCCGTCATCTTCCACGCTGAAACAGACCTCGTTGTTTTCCGACAGGCCCCAGGACAGACGCACCAGCTTGGTTTCCGCCGACTGGGAGGCGTTTCGCAGTAAATTTATCAGGGCCTGCTCAAAACTGAGCGGATCAACGTATATAAAAGGTCCGGGCTGGGGCCCCTCGGCCGTGAAGCAGAGGGACGGGTCGACCTCCCGCCTGACGGCGGCCAGGGCGGAGCCGGCTATATGCCCGGCCCTGGTCCAGTGGCGTGGCCGCATGGTTCCTTTACCAAAGTCAAGCAGTTGCCGCACGATATCATTCATGCGGCTGACCTGGGTTCTGATATCATGAAGGTTGCTCTGGTGGGCCGGATCCAGGCCGCCATCCCGCAGGCTCCGCTGGGACTTGCCGTCAATCAGCGAAAGAGGAGCGCCCAGCTCATGGGCGACACCGGCGGCCAGCCGGCCAATGGCCGCCATTTTTTCGCTCTGACGCAATTTGTACTCCAGGGCCTGCTGTTCTTCCCTCCGCTTGACAATCTCCTTTTCGGAATGATCCAGGCTGTCCAGCATGGCGTTGAAAGTATTCGCCAGGATGCTTATTTCCCGGGGTCCGGAAGTGCCGGCCCGGTGGGAACGGTCACCCTCCCGAATTGTAGACATGCTTCGCGTCAGCGCGGAAAAATGCTGACCGGCCGTCCGCTGAAAACCGAACAGAACGAATCCGGCAATAAACAGTCCCGCCGCCGCCAGAATAAAGGCGACCCTGGTCCGAAGCCACTGGATATAATTTTCAAAATCACTTCTTTTACGGGTGATCTGGAGCAGCCCGTTACTTTTGTCGGTCGAGTCAAACAAAGGAACGAAATAAGAGTAGACCCGGCGGCCTTGAATTTTTTCATATTGTCCGGTGCGCTCACCGTCCTGGGCCACATCCCGCAGATAATCCTGCTGCTTATCAGATTCAACACTGCCGGCCTCAACGACAAGCTCACCATCCTTATTATAGACATAAGCGCCATAAACCCGGTCAATTCTGAAAACAGACTCAATGGCCTGCCTGATACTACCGAACCGTTCTTTTTCCAGGCTGTCACTTACCGGTAACCTGATAGCCCGGGCCACCAGCTGCACGTCATCCTGCATCTTCTCTTCGGCGATATGCTCCAGGACGCGCAGGCCGAAATAACTGGCTATCGCCATGGCCAGAAGCAGGGGGATGATGACGTTAATAAAAAGAAGCCACCGCAGGCTCAGTCTTCTTAAAAATGTGGGCAACACGGGACGACCTCCTCTGACAAAGAACCACATGTGACTTTTTGGCACATGCATTCTCAGTTAATTCCGTAGTCAACTTTCATATAAAATATAATAAAATCAAACTATTAAAATTTTAAACCTGATCGCCCCATGATTGGCACAATCACTGCATGGGGTTTAAAGTAATTGTTAATGGTTAATATGTTACCATTAAAACCAGTTAAAACAAAAGGAGGTTAACATGAAAACGGAAAACACGCGCAAAAAAATCAGTGCCTGGAAATCTTTTTTTCTGGCCGTAGCGGCTCTTTCACTGGTGGCGGCCGCCCCGCCGCTTTTTGCCCAGGGTTACGGAGGTCAGGGCCAGCAGCAGGGACAGCAAGGCCAGCAGCAGGGACAGCAAGGCCAGCAGCAGGGTCAGGACTACGGAGGTCAGGGACAGCAGCAGGGTCAGGATTACCAGCAGCCTGGTTCCCAGGAAGAGGAAACACCAGATTTCGGTGAAGAAGATCTGAAAAAATTTGCCGGAGCCCAGGATTCGGTTTCTGAAATCAGGAGTGAGTACTCTGAGGAACTGCGCAACACCGAGGACTCCAGCAAGGCCCAGGAACTTCAGAGCAAGTATCAAGAGAAGATGGTTGACGCCGTGGAAGAAGAGGATTTAAGCATCGAAAAATACAATGAAATCATCCAGGCAATGGCGAGAGACCCGGAATTGAAGGAAGAAATTGACGGCTACCGGGAATAATCGCCACATCATCTATACCACAGACTTGGTCCTGAAAGGAGGAAAACAATGCTGAAAAAAGTTCTAACCGTAATGGCCGCTTTTTTGCTGATTACCGGCTTTACAATTGGCTGTGAACCGCCGGAAGACCCCGGTTACGGTGAACAGCCCGGCCAAGAGGAAGAAAGCGGCGGCCAGGAGCAAACCGCACCTGGCGGTGGCGGAGGAGGAGGAGCGGAAGGCTTCTAATTTTTATTAAGGCAATCCTGCCACCGTCATTAACCACAGAGATCACGGGCCGGTTGACGCCAACCGCGCCCGGGGTCTCTGTGGTTTTTTTTACCCCTTTCCTGCCTGAAACTGCTTCCGCTGAAAATCATCCCCGGCACAAACAGCTGACCGACATAATTTATTTGACAAAAGCCGGCCGGAAATGCTTTTATCGCCGGTATCCATCCGGAATCAAGCCCCGGGATCAGACCCGGAATCAAGCCGGAATCAACCTGTTACCCGATTGCTGAATGAGACCTGTCGGCCTGAATATCTCATTAAATTCTTGGAAAAACTGAAAGATTCAATTTGGTTCAATTGTCCACAGGAACCGCAATTAACACCAGGGGGGAAAATGAATAAAAAAAATCGTATCGTGTTCTGTTGCTACCTGATCGTTCTGGTCGGACTGACCGTGGCCGGGTTTATTTATCTTTTCCGGGATGAATTCATGCCTTACCATTCTGTGGCGGTTGGGTTGCCATGGGCCGAGGTACCCGCCCCTTTCAAACTGCTTATCCTGGCCTTAATGAAGGTGGTGGGCGGCGCCTGGCTGGTTATCGCCCTGGCCCTGTTGATCATATTATTGGGACCGTTTCGGCGCGGCGCCGGCTGGACCCGCTGGGCCCTGCCGGTTCTGCTGACCGCCACCTACGCCGGCATGTCCAACGCCATGAGCCTGGTCACGATCAACACACCGGCCATGCCGCCCTGGTCTTTTGTTATGGCAAGTCTGGCCCTGATACTGGTGGCGGTGCTGTTTTCAATTCTGCCCGGGAAAGCCTGACCCCACATGAAGTTTCGGAGCAAAGGCTGTCTTAACCCGGACACTCCATCAACTATTTAACTATTCGGGATGATTTAATAATCCCCAGGCAAACACCCCCGGTCGCAAGAGCAGATCACAGTCCCGGGCGCAGCGAATCGTGGCTTGATGATTCATGTTCAGCAGAGCCATGTCCAGGCCGGCCTCGGCCAGCATAGGCAAAAAAGCCAGCTCCAGGCGGACGCTTTTGTCATAGCCGGGCTGGCCGGCAGTCAGGTTGGAGATGCCGGCAATGGTCCTGACCGGGAAACCGAACAGTTCCGGCAGGCGGCGGATAACCGACGGCAGGGCCTGGTTATGGTTTGCCCCGGTTTCCCAGGCCAGCGGCGCCACCACCGGGTCGATCAGAAGCCGTTCCAGGTTTATGCCGGACTGCCGGAAGACTTCGAATAATTCCGCCGCCACCTCCAGGCACTCGTTTTCATCAACCGGTACCCGGCTGTCAGGATAAAGCAGGTAACCGATTATATCGGCCTCATAAGCCGCGGCCAGGGGCAGCATTTTTTCCAGCCTGGCCGGATCCAGGGAAAAACCGTTGATAATGGCCGGATTCCGGATGGCTTCCAGCCCGGCGGACAGAGCCCGGGGATTGGTGGTATCCAGCAACAGCGGTAGGTCCGTCTCGGCCTGCACCGTTTCCACCAGAAAAGCCATTTTTTCTTCCGGATTCCGGGCCAGGGGACCGGGATTGATATCGATGGCTCCGGCACCGGCGGCCAGGCAGCGCCGGGTCAGGGCGCGGACAGGCCCGGCCTCAAGCTGGTCAATGGCCCGGGCCACGACGGGGTTGGTGACTTGAAGATTATCGGCCGCGATAATCATAAAGCGGTCATTCCCCGAATCAGGGCCAGGACGTTGCGGCCGAGGATATCATGATTGTAGCCGCCTTCCAGGACGGCGAAGCAGCCGCCTTTGTTCCTCGCGGCCGCGGTAGCCGCCAGCCGGCCGATCTCCTGGTAATCTTCCGTTTCCAGAACACTGCCCCAATCCTGGCGATGATTATCAAATCCGGCTGAAACTCCGATGATATCGGCCCGACAATCGTCCAGCACCCGGCCGACCTCTTCCAGGTAAGCGGTTCGCTTCATGGCCTCGACATTATGGACGGTGATGTCCTCCCGGTGGCCGAGGATATTGACCGTTCCGTCGCCATAATGAAGATCGATGTCCAGAATAAAGGCCGTCCTGATCAGTCCGCGATGCCGCAGGGAAGTAACGGCCACGGCCATGTTGTTAAAATAACAAAAACCCCAGGCGGCATCGGCCGAGGCGTGATGGCCGGGCGGGCGGATCAGCGCCAGGCATGGTTCGGTCAGTCCTGTCTCGGCGGCCTGAACCGCCCCACCGGCGGCCAGCAGGGCGATGGGGTAAAGCCCCGCCCGGCGGACCTCGTCGATATGCGCCTCGGTATGAACGGCAGCCACCTCGTCATGATCGGCACAGGCCGCTTCCACAAATTCGACATGTGGCCCTATCTCCCGGACGATGGCCTCCATTCTTCCTTTGGCGGCAGCCGGATCAGAAGTATACACCTGGTAAAAATCAGAATGAAATATGACTTTCATTATCAATCCTCCCGACGGCTTTTCCAGGCAGGTCTGGTCAGACCCGGACACAGGCTGAATCAGGCCTGATCAGAACCACCGCCGCCACTCCATTTAAGCTTGGCTTTTAAAACATCAAAATAGCTTCGGCCCGGCAGACGGATCATATGAATCGGGCAATCCGCCCTGGCAATGACAACCGTGTCATTTTCATCTATTTCATACCCTTTCTGCCCGTCCAGGGTCACCACTATATCATGAGGATTCCGGTCCAGCTGCAGTGTCACCCATGCCTGATCAGGAACGACCAAAGGACGGTTGGTCAGGGTAAAGGGACAAATCGGGGTCAGCACAATGGCGGACATCAGGGGATGAATGATGGGACCGCCGGCCGCCAGGGAATATGCCGTGGAACCGGTCGGCGTGGACACGATCAGACCGTCACCGTGATAGGTAGTCAGGTAGTTGTGGTCGATCATGGTCCGGATATGGGCCAGTCGGGCCAGGGCTCCCTTATTGATGACCACATCGTTCAAAACGTTCTGATGCACAGCCGCCGCCCCGTTCTTATAGATAGTCACGGCCAGGCGCATGCGCTGCTCAATGGTAAAATCATTATCAATAACCCGGCGGGCGGATTTAAGCATGTCATCCGCCACGGTTTCCGCCAGAAAGCCGACCTCTCCGAACTTGATGCCGATCATGGGAATGGCCAGATCACCGATCCAGCGGGCCGCGGAAAGGAAAGTGCCGTCTCCGCCGAGCACAAAAAGGCAGCCAAAATCTTCCGGGACATCCGCCTCCTCGTCCAGCCCGGGTGATTGCCGGACCACCGCCACCCCCCGTTTAACGAACCATTCTTCCAGGACAGCCGCGCTTTCTTCGGCTTCGGGATCGGACTTGACTACCATACCGATAATTTTCATTTTTTTGATCCTTATTCTTGCCGGACAGCCGGACGGGTCAGGTTGACCTGTCCGGATCAGTCGCCATCCAGATATTCACCGGCCGGGTAACTGCCCAGCACGCGCAGGGTATGGCAATTGGCGGCCAGGTCCTGTTTCATGCCGGCATATTCGTCATCGCTTAAATCACATTCCACGTCGGCAAAAAACAAGTATCGCCACCGCTCCGCCTTAATCGGCCGGGATTCCAGTTTGGTCATATTGATATGGCTTCGAGCCAGCACCGTCAAGATTTCCACCAGCGCCCCGGAACGATCCGGCAGGGTAAAGAGCAGGGAGGTCTTATCCCGGCTGCCGCCTTTCGGCAGGTCCGGGCCGATAACCACGAACCGGGTCCAATTGTCCGGGATGTCTTCAATGTCAGCGGCCAACAGATTCAGCGCGAACATGTCGGCCAGTTGGCGGTGGCCTATCACCGCCCGTTCCGGCTGGTCAACCACCGCCCGGGCCGCGGCGGCGGTACTCCGGGCCGGAATCACGGCAGCCTCCGGCAAATGCCTTTCCAGCCAGCCGGCACACTGTTCCAGCGCCCGGGGATGAGAATGCACCTGGTTAACCCCGGTCAGGGTTGACCCGGCCCCCACCAGGTGATGACCGACACGGCAGTATATCTCCGCCTGCATGTAAACCGGATACTTTAAAAAAAGGTCCAGGTTTCGGCCGACACTGCCCTGCCCTGAATTTTCCAGCGGCACAATGCCCAGAGAAGCCTCTTTGTCAGCCACCGCCCGGAAAACTTCCTCCAGTCCCCGGCAGGGTTCAAAGACAGTACTGCCTCCCAGCATCTGCACGCCCGCGAAATAAGAAAAAGTGCCTTCCGGCCCCAGATAAACCGCTTTCTGCGGCTGCTGTAATTTTCGGGAAGAAGACAATATTTCCCGGTAAATGGCCCGCAGGTGATCCTCCGGTAAAACACCCGGATTATCCCGCGTCAGTCGTTCCAGAACCTCTTTTTCCCGAAAGGGCTTAAAAACCGCCTGGGCGGATCCGGACTTAATCCGGCCGACTTCCCGGCAGAGCCCGGCCCGCCGGTTGAGCCGGGCCAGAATATCCTGGTCCGTCTCGTCGATTTCCCGGCGCAACTCTTCCAGCCGGGCGGCATCATCCGGCCGGCTATTGTTTTTTTCAGGTAATTCCATGATTCCCTTTAACCCGAATATTTCATGAATTTCTTCGATAGAGACTGCTTTATGACAATATTCCAAAATGTTGCAATATTTTTTGCCCTGCTTCTCAAAAAAATTCAAATTGTCATTTGAGATTGACAGCTTCATATCGGCCGTCTTGCAGGTGGAGTCAGAGGCCCGGGCCCGAATCGTCCCGTGAAATATCCGGGTTAAAGCAAACCGTTTTTCTGATCAAGCCCTTTTTGCCATGTTGCACTATAACATAATCTATGCTAATTAAAAATTCTATGAAACAGTATGTTATTGATGAGTTAAGACAATCAGATTATGACAGGCTCAAGAGCTTTCTTGACAATGAGTTCGGACCGTCATCTATGGGGGGGATTTACTGGATACCTGTTCCGGACGACCTGCTTACTGAAACTCAGGCGAGCCATAATGAATGCCAGCCGTTTTTCTTTATCGCGGATCTGGATAAGACCCGTCTTTCCCTGGAATTTCTTGTCCGGACGCGGAACTCCATCCGGTGCAGCTGTATCGCCCATGCCACCCCTCCCCAGCGGGAATGGTTGATTCGGTATATTGACACTGTTTTTGACGAGTTAGATATTATTACCTGATCACCGGTCACGGCGCGGGGATTGCCGGACCGCCAACCAATGTGACGCGGCCAGCCCGCGACACCAAGACAGAGTAAATGCCATGCTTAAAATTATCCCCCTCGGCGGTACCCGGGAAATCGGCCTGAATATGATGGTAATAGAATATGGTGACACCGCTTTCGCCATCGACGCCGGGCTGATGTTTCCGGAAGACTATATGTATGGTGTTGACATTGTTATCCCGGAAATCAGCTATCTCAAAGAAAAACAGAAAAATTTCGCCGCCATCGTCCTTACCCACGGGCACGAGGACCATATCGGCGCCCTGCCTTACGTGCTCAAGACAACCAACGTTCCGGTTTTCGGAACTCCTTTCACCCTGGAACTGATCAAGCACAAGCTGAATGAGTGGGGCCTGCTGGCCTCGGCCAGCCTGCACGTGATCAGCCCGGACGAAAGCCTGCGCATCGGCCCTTTTGAACTGGATTTTATCCGGGTTAACCACAGCGTGGTTGACGGGGTCGGCCTGGCCATCAAGACCCCGCTGGGCACCCTGGTGCATACCGGTGATTTCAAATTAAGCGACAGTCCCTTTCCCTGGATGAACACCGATCTTGACAAATTCACCCGGTACGGTGAGGAGGGCGTCCTGGCCATGCTGTCTGATTCCACTAACGTGGAAAAAGAAGGCCATACCATCTCCGACGCCACTGTCGCCGAAACCCTGAATAAACTGATCGCCGCCTGTCCGGGACGGGCGATTGTCGCGCTTTTCGCTTCCAATATCGTCAGAATCCAGCAGATTGTTGACATCGCCGCCAGATACAACCGCAAAATAGCTTTCGATGGCAGAAGCATTGAACTAAGCACTCAAACAGCCAGAGATCTGGGCTACCTTACCGTGCCGCAGCACCTGGCCATCAGCATCAAGGACATGGACTATTTCCCGGACTCTGAAATCATCGTCATCACCACCGGCAGCCAGGGCGAGCCCATGTCTTCCCTGGCCCGCATGGCCACCGGCAGCAACCGGATGATTAAAACCAAACCTGATGACACCATTATCCTTTCCTCCAAGTTCATTCCCGGCAACGAAAAGGCCATTGCCAACATTATCAACCGTTTCTGCGAGGACGGGGCCAATGTCATTTATGAAAAAATATCCGGCATCCATGTCTCAGGCCACGCCTTTGCCGACGAACTCCGGGAGATGATTCGAGCCGTAAAACCGGAATATTTTATCCCCATCCATGGTGAACGCCGTCACCTTATTCATCACATCCGTCTGGCGGAAGGGGTGGGAATCCCGGCCCACAAGGCTATCCTTCCCGACAATGGCAAGATTATTGAATTCACAAAAGACGGTGTTCACTCCGGAGGATATATTGAAACCCGGCGGGTACTGGTGGACGGCAAAGGAGTCGGCGACGTGGGCAAAAGCATCCTGCGGGAACGTCGCGAATTGTCCGAACACGGTCTGGTTATAGTGGTCATGGTGTTTGATGAGGAGACCGGAGTGGTCATCCATGGCCCGGAGATGATTTCCAGGGGATTCGTGTTTTTGAATATTTCCGGCCATGTACTGCAGGACGCCGAATGTGTTATCCTGGAAATCGTGGAAGAAGCTGGTAGCACGGGACCCGACCGGGTCGCGCTTATTAAATCACAGATGGTCACCGCCTTGCGACAGTATTTTAAATTCACCATCAAACGCCGGCCGGTTGTTATTCCGGTCATTATTGAAATATAATATGCGGCTCAGCCCGGGATGTGATGACAATGCGTAAAGAACTCAGCGGTATACTGATTTTTTTTCTGGTCATTCTGACCCTGGTCAGCCTGTTGACCTTCAGTCCGACCGATCCTTCCATTCTGCACGCGCGGCAGACAAGCTCCATTGATAACATCTTCGGCCTGCTCGGTGCCCATACCGCCGGCCTGCTGCTGGGCGGATTCGGCCTGGGCGCCTTCTGGGTACCGTTGCTGCTGGCCCTGGCCGGTTTTCGCATCATCCGGCGGCAGGATTATACGGCCATTATTCGCATTCTCTGGGGAGGACTGCTGCTGGCCGTCAGCACCGGCGCCCTGGTCAGCTTCATTGCGCCCAGCCAATCAGTCCCGCTGTTTGGTGTTCTTTTCCCCGGCGGCGGCCTGACCGGCATTCGGCTGCATACCTTTCTGGCCGCCTACACCGGCCGGACCGGCGGCTTTATCATCACGCTACTGCTGTTTCTGATCGGCCTCATGGCCGCCACCGAATTTTCACTGATCCGCTTTGCCCGGCGCTGCTGGCAGTTTACCCGGGGTCTGGTCGACCGGATCCGGACCTACTACATCATCCGCCGGGAAAGAAAACTCAAGGCGGCCAAACGCGAAGCCAACGCCCGGAAAAGACAAAAAAGCGAAAAAAAAGACAGCGTCAAAATAAAAACGCCCACCTCCAAACCGGTCAAGCCCATCCCCCAGCCCCGGCAGGAAGAATTCGATTTCATGAATCCGGACGGAGCCTTTACCCTGCCGTCAGTTACCTTTCTGCAGGACCCGGATCAACGACCTGGTTCAGTGGATAATGAGAGCCTGCAGATGCAGTCCCGTCTTCTGGAAAAAAAGCTGGAGGATTTCGGCATTAACGGCCGGGTAACCGAAGTTTCTCCCGGACCGGTCGTGACCATGTTTGAGTATGAACCGGCGGCCGGGGTCAAGATAAACAAAATTGTCAACCTGGGCGATGACCTGGCTCTGGCCCTGCGGGCGCTGAGCATCCGCATCGTGGCTCCTATTCCCGGCAAATCGGTCATCGGCATTGAAATCCCCAACATGGAACGGGAGATGGTCCGCTTCAAGGAGATCGTCATTTCCCAGAATTTCGCGAATCTCAAATCCAAGCTGACCCTGTGCCTGGGCAAAGACATTGTCGGTAACCCGGTAGCGGTGGAAATGGATAAGATGCCCCACCTGCTGGTAGCCGGTTCCACCGGATCGGGCAAAAGCGTGGCCCTGAACACCATGATATGCAGCCTGCTTTATAAAGCCAGCCCCGATGAAGTCAAGCTGCTCATGATCGACCCCAAGCGCATTGAACTGGCCCCTTATAACAAAATCCCCCATCTTATTTCGCCGGTGGTCACCGACATGAAAAAGGCCACCAATGCCCTCTCCTGGGCGGTCCGGGAGATGGAGGAGCGCTATGAAAAACTTTCGGAGAAAAAGGTCCGCAATATCGACCAGTACAACAAAAAAATTGACAAGGAAATCAAGGCCGGCGAACAGTCCCGGGAGGCGACGAAGCTGCCCTACATTGTCATCATAATTGATGAATTCGCCGATCTGATGGCCGTTTCCTCCAAGGATGTGGAGACGACCCTGGCCCGGCTGGCCCAGATGGCCCGGGCCGCCGGCATCCACCTTATTATCGCCACCCAACGCCCCTCGGTCAACGTTATCACCGGCATTATCAAGGCTAATTTCCCGGCCCGGATTTCCTTCCAGGTTTCATCCAAAACCGATTCCCGCACGATCCTGGACAACAACGGCGCCGAAAGCCTGCTGGGCAGCGGCGACATGCTCTTTCTGGCCCCCGGCACGGCTCGTATTCAAAGAATTCATGGCGCTTATATTTCAGAAGAAGAGGTTTCGCGCGTCATCGAATTTTTGAAAAAACAGAAAAAACCGGATTTTGATGAATCGATCACCGAAGCACCGCCCAAACAGGAGAGTGACTCCGGCGACACCGAATATGACGAACGATATGACGAGGCCGTGGCTCTGGTCACCAAGACCCGGCAGGCTTCCATCTCCATGATTCAGCGCCACCTCAGAATCGGCTACAACCGGGCGGCCCGGATTATTGAAACCATGGAACAGGAAGGCGTGGTCGGGCCTTCGGACGGGGTCAAGCAGCGGGAAGTCCTGGTGCCCAATTACGACGAAATGGATAATACCTGATGAATGAGACTTTCTTTTCCCCGGCAGGTCTGAGACAGATCAAGGGGTTTCTGGACGACGATGAAGCCGTCCATCTCTACCGCATGTCGGCTCAAGCCAGCCGCCTGGGCCCCGGCCTGGAGGTGGGCAGTTATTGCGGCAAATCAGCCGTTTGCCTGGGCACGGGCTGTCGGGAAAACGACAGCACCCTCTTTTCCATTGATCACCACCGGGGCTCGGAGGAACAGCAGCCGGGCGAGGAGTATTTCGATCCGGAGTTGTTTGATCACCGCCTGGGAAGAATCAATACCGCTCCTTTTTTTATGAACACCCTGGAAGCGGCCGGCTTGCTGGAAACGGTCGTGCCCCTGGTCTGCGCCTCAGCCGTCGCCGCCCGCTCCTGGGCGACTCCCCTGGGCCTGGTATTTATCGACGGCGGGCACGCCTTTAAAACGGCTTACACCGATTATGCCTGCTGGGCCGGCCACATCCGACCGGACGGCCTGCTGTTGATCCACGATATTTTTGAAAATCCCGATGAAGGCGGCCAGGCCCCTTACCAGGTCTATCAACTGGCCCTGGCCTCGGGCCTCTTTGTTCCGCACTCCCGGGTCAAAACCCTGGGCGTGCTGCGCCGCGTTCGCGCCGGCCGGGACGCGCCCCCGGAGACCTGATCCGCCCGGAATCTTCCCACGTTGGACAGGACCCCCGACATCCAGTAACGGCCCCTTCGCAAACCTTTTCTGACGCCCTTTTCCAGGTAACGGCGCGGGCCCCACAGCGGAAGATACGGAATGACTCTTTCCGGCCGGAACTGATCGATGGATTTGGTCCAGCCCTACCCGACCGGAGCTTCGCGAAGCCGTCAGTAATTAATAGGTGGACCCGGCCCAGAACTTGACCGGCCTGTCCAGGTAATCTGCTTCGTTTCTGACGATAAAACTGGCCGGCAAAAGATCCGCCAGCGGCAGAAGGTTGGGATAAAACCCCACCGCGTCTCCGTCAGCCGGCAACCCGTCGCCATCTTCATCAACCACCGCGAACAGGTAAACATCGCCGAGGAACCGCTCTCCGGGCAGAGGCGCCGGGTTGATAATCCAGTTGCCGTCCCGGATGATTTTCCAGATGTCCAGGCCGTACCAGTAATCAGGATCTTCCTGAACCTCCATGATGTCATAACCGACAATATATTCCGGGTCGATGACGTTCGTTCCGAACAGGGGATTACGAAACCCGTCGCCCTCGTTCACTCCCTGGCCGGTCAGGGCCACCACGATCAGCTGATCCCCGGGATGAAAGAACTCCCGGCCGAGCAAGGGGCTGTAGTTTTCGATCTGGAACAAAAGCGAGGCGTTATGGTCGTAATAGCGTTTGTTGAGCTTAAACTCCCAGGTATCATCCGGCATGATGGGGTTGACCCCTTCCGCCAATTCGATGCTGAGACTCGGCGTGCGCCCCTGCTTGTTCATGAAGATTCCGATCAGATCACCCTCGGGCTGCGGCGTCAGAACGGGAAAACCGTTGAAATCCTTGTCCCATAAGGCCATGACTGAGACCCGGTCGCCGGGCTCCAGGGAGGTGGAGGAAAGATCGATATCAAAATCGACCGCCCCGGCCGGCGTGACGCGCTCAAAATATTTAAGGGAGGAAAAGTCCATGTCCACGGTGGAACCGGCCTTTTGTTCTTCGCTGACGATGATAAACACCGGCTCAGAATCGACGCCGTAACCCGCCGGCCGTTCGATGTTTCCCCTGATGGAAATATTATGCCCCGGGGACTCGGGGGGAAGCGCGGTCATCAGGTAAATGTCGAAATCAGCTGCGGCCGGTGTCAGGCCGTCAGTGACAGCGATGGGTGCCGGCATGCTCCCGGCGTCCAGGGCGTGATAACCGATAATATCGCCGGCCCCTATCTGCCCGTCGTCATCGGTGTCTACAAAGACCGCCAGGTGCGCATTCTCAATGGGAACGTCATGCCCATAGGGCAGGATGGTCAGGGTGTAATCCAGGGGAAAAGCGGCGCTGGAATAAGTTTTATAACCAATGATGCCGTCGGGATCCAGGTCGTCGAAATTCGACGAGGTGAACCGGCCGGCGTAAGCCACGATGGTCACCTCGTGACCGCCGCCATCAAATTCATAGTTGTCGCCATGGATGGTGCCGCCGATTTCAGCCTCAAAATCGAACACTTCCCGGTTAATGTCGATGACCAGACCGGTATTGCCGCCCTCTTCCAGGCTTAGGCTGAACCGGCGAGAGTCAAAATCCGAGTAAAACCCCACCATGTCGCCCGGGGTGACGTCCGGGAAACAGCCGCCGTAGTCTTTGTCCCACAGGGCGGTAACCACCACCTCGTCACCGGGTTGCCGGCCGGTGCCGGAGAGATCCAGCTCAAAGCTTGTCCGGCCCGGAGGTATGGTCTTAAAATAATCCAGCGATGAGAACCCTCCGCCTTCCCCGCTCATGGCGTCGGTCTCGCCCACCGCCACGACCACCGGCCGGCCGGAGGTATTCCGGCCGCCGTAAGGCAAGGTGACCCGGCCGGATACTTTCAGGTCGGCGCCCGCGGAATCGGAAATGGTTTGCATCAGGTGGAGGGGAAACAGGTCTGTTTCCGGCAACATGCCGTCAAATACGGTCAGGCAGCGGGGAATATCATCGGCCGAATCCGCGTAACTGCCGATGACGTCCCCGGCATTGACCTCCCCGTCGTGATCGTTGTCCAGAAAAACGAGGAGGTGAACGTTTTCAACGGGAAGGTTTTGTCCGTACGGAAGGCAGGGAATAAAGGACAAAGTGTAATCCAGCGGAAAGGAAGCCTTGGCAAAGGTTTCATACCCGATAACCCGGCCGGGGTCTATACTGGAAAAATCCGAGGAACTGATGGGGCCGGCATAGGCGACGATGGTCACCTCGTGGCCGCCGGGGCAGTCGAATTGATCGGGATCGCAGTAGACGGTGCCGCCGATCTCAGCCTCAAGATCAAAGACCTCCCGGGTGATCCTGATATCAAGGTTGTCGTTGTCCCCCGCTTTAAGCTGGTAAGCGGTTTTAATCGAGTCCGGGGGATGATAAAAGCCTATATAATCGCCGCTGTCCAGGGCCGGGGAATCCGCGAAGTTATTGTCGATGAAGGCGATGATGTAAACGGTTTCGCCCGGTTCCATGCCCAGGGAGGAGAGGTTCATCTCAAACCGGTTAGCGGCGTCAACGGGTTTGATGTCAACTACCGCTGATTCGGGGTTGCTTTTTACCTCCTCCATGTCCGCAGATCTGCTCACCGCCACAAAAACGGGGCCTGTTCTTGACGAGGCCGGGATGGGGTCCGGATCGACCTGTCCGGACAGCACAATATCCGGGGCGTCGCCCTCTTCGTCGGCGCCGTCGCAGGCGGGCAGCCACACAGCCAGGATCAATAAAATGGAAATCAGGACAACCTGATATGGACAGCCTCGATATTTCATAATCTTTTCCGCGAAAAATTCTCAGATAAACTTTTTAAAATTACTATTTGCCCCGCGCGACCGGCAGCAACCGGAGCGGGGCCACCTGTCCGGTTACATCAGCACCATCTCGTGTCCCGGAGGACAGGCCAGCTCGGCTTCCCGGTAGACCTCTTCGGCCTCGGGCGCGTGAAGCTGGTAAAGCAGCACCGGCGTGGCGTCGTACATATATCCTTTCTGAACCACTTCCAGCAGACTCTGCCGGCTGTAGTCGCAAAAGGAAACGATGTGATAATCCCCGGGAAGACCGCTTTTGTACAGCGCCTCCAGCAGGCGGTCGAAGACATCCAGCCGCTCTTCACCGGACAAATGGTGATCAAGCTCAAAAGTGGTCAGATAGAGAATGTCGATTTTTTTGTTGGGCTCGGGCACCTTCAGCCCCGCCATCTTTCCCGCTTTAGCCAGCAGAGCCTTTTCCGCGGGAATTTTATCGATATAAATCTGCCGTCCCGCGCCGGGATCAAACACCCCGAAAGCCCCGGCAATCTCCCCGGATTCGTCCCGGGCGATAAAAAAAGAGGCCATGGTGAAACCGTCCCAGTCACGCAAGCGCCGTTCCAGCTCGTCCGATTCTCCGGCATAAATATAACCGAAAGTTTTTGACCGGTTTTGTTTGTCCAGGAACTCGCCCAGTTGCTGCCGGTCCTCCTCCCGCCCCCGCGAAACGGTAAAGACGCCGGAGGAACGTTTAAAGCCGCCTAACCCCAGCGCTTTGCCCGGCTTACGGGCGTAAATGTTAACCGCCTGGTAGGTGGCCAGGTTGCTGACCTGAAAGGCCTCAACCGGGCTGCCGGAAGCGGCGGCCGCGGCGGCCCCGGCTTTTTCCGGAGCCGGCTTTGATCCGGCGCCGGAACCGGCGGTCTTGTTCTCCTTTTTAGCTGTCTTGTCTTCGCCGATGGCCTCCGTGGCATAGATATTGGTGGTGATGTAGGAACCATGGAAAAGGCGGCAGCCGTTCAGCTCCTCGATATCCTGGCCCCGCCGGGTAAACCCCAGCGCCATATCTTTCCAGTCGGCGGTTATGGTGCGTTCCCTGCGGCGCTTGAATCGCAGATCCAGGAAATGCCCTACCAGGTCGGGTTTTCCGTTTATATAGCAGGGGCGGACTATCAGCACCACCATTCCTTCCGGATGCCCGTCCGCGTTGGGAAAACCGATAAAAAAATACCGCTCGCTGACATACTTTAAAAACCGGAAATAATCCGGCTCTTTGCGGGTAATCACGGCGAATTTTTCACTGCTCATGCTGATACTGTTGTAAAAATCCAGTATATCCCGGTTTTCTGACGGAGTCATGATCCGACCGCCGAAACTCTCGACAAAGGTATTGATGTCCATACGCTTTCCTTTCCAGGCCTATCCTGATGACACCGCCGCCTGTCCGGTATTATTCGGGGACGCTTCCCCGCTCCCCAGTGCCTGCCGTAACTTTCGCGGCAAATCGCAGTTCCACAACACCACCGGCTCTACCTTCAGGTTGCCGGCGACCATGCCGCGGGCATCCGCCCGCCGGTGATAAAGCGACCTGGCTTCGGGGGATACCAGGCATACCGTCGCTGACAGCTGGTTGAGATCCCTGGCCAGGTTATAATGGTAAGACTCGCGCAGTTCTGCTTCCGCGGCGGCGGCGATATTCTCCGCGGGCGCGTTCTCATCACCTTCGCACAATACCAGGTAGCGGGAACCGACACCGGAATATCCATCCGGAACAGCCAGAAGGCTGAGCGGTTTTACCGGATAGGCCGTGGCGACGCTCTCCAGTACACTCCGGGCGATCTCCGGGCTCAACTTTTCTCCCACCAGGTCAACCCCGTCGGTCCGTCCCAGAAAGACAAAATCCGGGCAGCTTTCCAGAAAACCGGTGACTTCCAGCTGGTCGCGCAGGCGATAGCGCAGCAGACCCGACCCCGTGGTGAGAACCGGCTGAACCACCTGTCCTTTTTCCAATTCCCAGGAATAGAAGATCTCTCCGGAATCAATATCCAGAAATTCATGGAAATGACAACGATAGGCCAGGGGATAAGCGCCGCCAAAGGGCATGGTCACGATCCCCTCGGTGGCCAGGAGGCCTTTGCCCGCGAAGCCGACTGAAGGGAAAAGTTCTCGCACTTCCCCGGCCCAGGCGGCCGAGGTCCATGTGTCCCAGGCGCTGATCAACCCCAGCCGCGGCCATAAGTATTCAAAAAACACCGGCGATATCGTCCCGCCCCAGCCGGCCAGCAGTTCAGCCGCGTATGGCGACCGGGGACATTTTAAAAAACCCAGGGCCGGTTCGGCCTCACCCCAGCGGCCCCGCCGGAGCGCCTCCGCGATTCTGTGCCGGTGGTCTTTTATAAATCCCAGCAGGCTCAATAAAAACGTCGGGCTCCAGACGGATATCAGAGACAGCTCCTGATCGGCGCATAAATAACAGGCCGTGGCGAAAAAAGAGTCGTCCGATTCCGGCGTCCGGGCGACTCCGCCGGGAACGGCCATCGTCAGGGACATGAAGACACGCTTCCACCACGGCACCAGATTCAAGTCGTCATTAATGTCCGGATTGATTTTCTGCCGCAATTCCGTGGGCACCCAGGAGAGCGACCAGTAGTGCGAGCCTCTCCGGACGGCGGGATAATCCTGGTACATCCGGTAAACCATCGGCGAAATCAAAGAATCGAGCTGTTTCAGGAACTGGTCCGTGTAGGGAATCCACTTGATTGCCGAGGTCGAACCGCTGGTGGGCTGGTACCGTTCGCAGGGGCTTGTGCTGAGGACCGGCATCCCGGTTGTCCGCTGCCGCTCTATCATCTCTTCCCAGTCGGCGTATTCTGTCAGCGGCACTTTTTGCCGGAACTGCTCGGCTGTCAGGGAAGGCGTCAGGCCCAGGGCCTGGCCGGACTCCGAACCGTCCACAGCCCGCAGAATCCCGCCCAGCACTCGCCGCTGATGGGGCTCAATCTGCCGGAGCCCGGCCGTAAACGACCGGTACTCCTTCCGGCAGAACGTCATGGCCGCTTGATGAGCGGCTGAACTCAATATGGTCATATTTTTTTCCTTGGCCCGGTATCCCCGGACGCCTCTGTAAAGAACCACAATCCCGAACGGCTTTATTTATATGCTTCCGGTTTTTCACCGGATATTTTTAAAAAACATTCCCGTCTCTGATACCGGCCGGCCAACCCGGCTCCACCGGCGACTGGCGGGGCCGCCCGGCTACGCTGCCGGGATTCCTGTGCCGTGGCCAGTATCATCAGGGCCGGGGCCAGGATAAAATCCGTCAGCACGGCCACGATTATGATTATGCTCAGCAGCAGTCCGAAACGGCTCAAATGAGGAAGCGTCGCCGCCAGCAGCATGAAAAATCCTCCGGACAAAACCAGGGAGGTGATCATCAGGGCGCGGCCGGTACCGGTGAGAGTCCGCCGCACAGCCTCACGGGCGTCGCCGGTCTGGTCGTAATACCGGCGAAAGTTATACATAAAATGCATGGTGTCATCCACCACCAGCCCGATAGCTATGCTGCCGATCATCAGGGAGGTCATATCAAGCGGCACGCCCAGGGCGCCCAGGGCGCCCATCACCATCAGAATGGGGAGCAGGTTGGGAAACATGCTCAAAAGCCCTGTTTTCAAATCTCCCATCAGAAAAATCATCAACAGGGAGATGACGATCCCGGCCAGCAGGTAGCTTTCGTACATGCTGTTCAGGGTGGCCGGCAGGGTCCGGGCCAGGATTACGGACATGCCGGTTAAAGAAACCTCGGCCCGGCCGGCGAAAACATCGTGGAGCAGACCGGAAATCATCCGGCTCATGTGGTACAAACCCAGGGAATCCAGCCAGGGCACCTTGATGGACAGACGTGTTTTGGAAAACCGGTTATCAACGATGGGCTCAAGATCTTCGGCGCCGCTGTTTTCAAACAGCAGCAACTCCTGGGCGATCAGCCGCCGGTTGTCCGGTATCCTGTACGCGGCCGGCTCGTCATTGTTAAGGGCCTGATTAATTTGTTTGACAATATCATTGATGGTAAAAATTTTTTTTATTTCAAACCGCGGATCGACGTTTTTGAGGTCTTTTTTCAACCGCCGGGCGGCGGTATCGATGTTATTTAAAATCACCGGGTCGTGAAGACCGTTTTCCCGGCCGGTATCGACAATCGCCTCAAAGGTGAGGACGCCCCCCAGTTTTTCTTCGATTATGGTGATGTCCTGCTTGACCGCCATATTTTCGGGAAAATAGTTGAGCATATGATCCCGGTATTTAATCCGGGACAGGCCGGCCAGGGATACGACCAGCAGGATGACGGCGATGACAACGATTTTCACGGCATGAGCGGCGGCCAGGTCGGCGAACCAGGCCAGTATCCGGTCCGCCGCCACCGTCTGCCTGTCCAGGGCCCGACCGGGTTTAAGCGGCAGGATCGCCACCAGCGGCGGCAGCATGACAAGGGTGTAAAAAAAAGCGATTATCACCCCGACCGCCGAAAAAACTCCCATTTCCCCGATGGCCGCTACCTCCGCGAACCCGAACGACAATAACCCGGCGGCGGTGGTCAGGCTGGTCAGAAGGATGGCCAGGCCGGAATGCCCCATGGCCCGGACGAGGGCCTCTTCCTTGGAGGGAACAGTCGCCGTCTGAGAAGAAAGGCGGTATCGCCGGAAAAAAATGGTCAGGACGTGAACGGCGTCCGCCACGCCCACGCACAGAATAAACACCGGCAGGATGGCCGTCATTATTTTGATATCGACCCCGCCCAGGGCCATCACGCCCAGCGCGGAAAAAACAGAGGCCACCACCACCAGCAAAGGCAGAACAACGCCCGATATCCGCCGGAAGAGAAGCCCCAGGAAAACGGCAATGGCGATTATCGCCAAAAGCGAACAGCGGACCATGTCGGTGGCCACGGCCCGGTTAAAAACGTCCACCACCACCGGCGAGCCGGAAAAGGCGATGGAAAACTCCCTGTCTTCATACCGGGGAATGATGTTATTGACGGCCCGGACAATTTGCCGGATGTCCTCCGAGGAGATATAACGCCTTTTCTCGTCAGCCGATCCGGCCGACGATTTGGTCGACGATTCGGCCGGGGTGTCGGTAAATTCCGCCAGGATATCATCCTGCGATGCCGGTGATTCATGGATAACGGCCTCGGTTTCGAGGCTGATGGCCGTCATCGTGCCGTCTTCGGAAATAAGGTAATTGCGATAATAGGGATCCCTCATGACCCGTCTTCGCAGGTCGCCCATGTCAACCGGGATAGCCGGCCAACCCTCCAGGAGCTCCCCCACCTCGAGCATATCGTCCAGGCCGCTGATATGACGAGCCGTAAGCAGGCTGTTTACCCGTTTCACGTGGGGAACCTTCCTGGCCAGGTCCTGGTGGAGAGACTGGAGCTTGATCAGAAAATCATATGAAAAAATATCCGGGGCAGTGATCCCCAGGACAATATTCCGGTCCTGGCCGAACTCCTCCCGGAACTGATCGTATTGCAAGCGGCAGGGATCATTGTCGCGCAAAAGGGACTCGGACGAGGTATCAAACCTGATATCAGGAACCTGCGACATAACCCCGCCGAGCACCACCAGCACCCCCAGGAGCGTCAGGAAGCAGTGGCGGTAAAGCAGACGGGCGCAGTCTTCAAAAAATTTTTCTATGGTCTGTTTGAAACGTCTCATCTTTTTGATTTTACTTAACACTGCTTGTAAAAAATCGGGGTTTTCCTTATTGCGTCACTCCGGCGAAGGCCGGGACCCAGTGGAATCAAGTAGTTCTGGATTCCGGCATTCGCCGGAATGACGAGATAGGGACTTTTTACGAAGCCATCAACAATGTTTCGTTCATTAAAACATACATAATCCACCTCACCGGATAATGCTATCAGCGATACCCTGATATCGGACTTCGAAAAACCTTAAAATCAACTTCGAAAAACCTGAGCAAGCCGGGTCAGGCCTTCATGCCACCCAATAGCCTGATATCAATTGTTTTTTGGGTATCGCTGAAGGCCGCCCCCAATCCGTTGGCCTTGTCACGGGAAGCTTCCCGCCCCTTGCCCGGTTTTTCACCGGCTCTACCCCGCTCAGGTTTTTCGAAGCCCAAAATCAGGGTTTCCCCGATTGAATTAACATCGCTCGTATATTAGCTGTATTAACTTGTGATAAGCATCCGGCGGCGGAGGGCCTCGGCTCGAAGGGGCTCCCGGCCCGTAGACCGGACCAGAACTGTTTTGTTATAAAAGGGGGATGAAGATGATTTTCAGATCGTTAAAGCTGAAAAAAAGGACCGGGCGGCGCCTGGTTTTGCTGATGGCCTCTGTTTTCTGCGGGGCCTTCTTCTGCCTGACGCTGGTTCCGGTTCAGGCGGAAGAGTTGACAGCAAGAGAAATAATGGAAAAGGTCGACGCGGTGGAAGACGGTGACCACAAGATATCGGACATGAAAATGATCCTGATTGACAAAAATGAGCACACCCGGGAACGATCCATGCGAAGCTTTACCAGGGATAACGGGGAGGATACCTGGCAGCTCATCTTCTTCACCGCTCCGGCGTCAGTAAAAGACACCGGCTTCCTTACTTATGATTACGACGATCCTGATAAAGACGACGATCAATGGCTTTATCTGCCGAGCTTGAAAAAGACGAAACGGATCGCCGCCGGCGACAAGACCGACTCCTTCATGGGGTCGGATTTTTCCTACGCCGATATGACCCGGCGGGATATCGACAATTATGATTACAAACTTTTAAAAGAAGCCAGCGTGGACGGTAAAAAGGTCTGGCTGATCCAGGCGCTTCCCCGGGACCAGCATGTTATCGACACCTACGGGTATTCCAAAAGCGTGGTCTTCGTCCGGCAGGACAACTATTGCGTGGTACAGGCCGTGAACTGGGTGGCGGGCAGTGACAAACTCAAATACCTGAAAGTAAAGGGGCTTGAAAAGATAGACGGCATATGGGTGGAAAAAGAGACTCACATGACCACCAAACTGGGCAGCCAGGTTGAGCACAAGACCATTCTGGTAAGGGGCAAGGTTAAATTCAACCAGGATCTGGACAAAGCTCTGTTTACGGTGCGGCGCCTGGAAAAAGGCCTCTGACCCGGATATTTCATGAATTTTTTCGAGCATAATTGATGGCTTCGTAAAAAGATTTTTTTATTATTTTGGGCAATAGTGAACCCGGAAGGGGGGGAGACTGACTGGTTGGCTTAAAACGCTGGTTATTTTGATATGGGCCGTGGTTTTATGCGGACTGGCCGGCCGGGCCGGCCTGGCCGGGGAAACCGGCGGGCCCTCGCTGGAGGACGCCCTGTCCGGATTTGAGGAGGAGACAGAAACCTTTACCGGAGACAAGACCCTTACGGTTAATGAGGACGGAGATGGTTCGCCCTGGGACGTGGGCGGAACCCTGAAGCTGTCCACCGTCTGCAATATCAACCACGAGGCGCCGGAATCCGGCGAAACCGATCATCGCGGCCTCTCCCGCCTGCGAACGGAACTGACTCTTTCGGTTGACCGGGATCTCGGTCCTTCCTGGGAATGTCGCCTGAACGGCCGGGCCTTTTATGATTTCGCCTATACCATCCGGGGACGGGAGGAGTATACCGGCGAGGTTCTTGATACTTATGAAAACGAGGCGGAAATACAAGAGGCCTATATCCGGGGTTCGATTCTGCCCTCGCTGGACCTCAAGGCCGGCCGCCAGATTCTCGTCTGGGGACGTTCGGAGACTTTCCGGGTTACGGATGTTTTAAATCCCCTCGATTATCGCACCCCGGGGCTGGTTGATATCGAAAATTTACGGCTGCCGGTCACCATGATCCGGCTGGATTATTATCTCGGCAATATCAGCATCAGCGGGATTGCCATCCCTGAAATTCGCTTCCATAAACTGCCGGTGGTCGGCCATGATTTCTACCCCGCCGATTACACCACCAAAGAAGTTATCCCGGAAGAAAACGCCGGCAACACGGAGTGGGGCCTGGAGGTGAAAGGCATCTTCCACAATTGGGATGCCTCCCTGTACGCCGCCGGTTTTTTTGATGATCTGTTCTATGTTAAATCCCTGGGCTACTACGAATACCGACAGGTGGATGAGATCCGGCTTTCCGGCGGAGGCGTTCAGCCTGTTTACGAACAGACGCCCGCCACCGAGCTTCGCCACCCCAGGCTGTTCATGGGGGGAATGGCCGCCAACGCCGCCTGGGGAAGCTGGATCTTCAAAACAGAAGTGGCCTTTACCAGCGGACACCGCTTTACCCTGGTCGAAGAAGAAAAGGACAAATGGAAGTTCCTGTTCGGGGTGGAGTATTCGGGATTGAAAAAGACCCGCCTATACCTTGATTTTATGGAAACCCGGATAAATGGTTTCGAACCGGCCATGGCCTCGACTCCCAATTACGCCCGGAAGGAGCAGTTCGAAGCGGCGCTGCATATCTCCCGGACCTTCCGGCGTGAGCGACTGGAGCTGACCTTCACCGCTATGATCCGGGGCGAAGAAGGAGAAGACGGGGCCCTGGAAAGGATATCAGTCTCCTATGACTTTACCGACAGATTTACCGGAAAAGTCGGAGCTATCTTCTACCAAGACGGCCAGGACCCGCCCTACCATAATATTCATGAAAACAACCGCCTCTATCTCGACTTAACCTGCAGCTTTTAGCTGTGGACAGGGGGAGGACGCCCTTTATATTTTTATATTTCTTGATTTGCTTTTTATCTGATTTAGATTTTTCATGCCCGGACAAGCCAGAACAGACGCGCCCGGTGCGGTGCATCATATTAACGACGAGGGGAGGAACGATTATGGGCAGCAGTTTAAGCATGAGTCATATTGCCAATAATAACCGTATATATGACAGCGTGTGCAATTCAAAGGTTATCCAGAATGTTTATGATTTCAGTGGCTATATGAATTTTGGTTATTGGGAAAAAACGCATAAAAAGTTTTATGATTTAGCAGGCGCGTGTGACAATCTGGTAGATAAAATATTGGACTTTATACCTGATAAAACCGGCACGATCCTGGATGTGGCGTGTGGGCAGGGCGCTACAACCAGAAGGCTGTTGAAGTATTATTCACCATCGAATGTTACCGCAATAAACATTTCCGAGCGTCAGCTAGAGCTGGGACGAAAAAACGCGCCCGGGTGCAACTTCATGTTGATGGATGCTACCCGGCTGGAGTTTCCGGACGCATCCTTCGATAATATCATCGCCGTTGAGGCGATATTTCATTTCTGGACAAGGGAAAAATTCCTTAAAGAGGCGTACCGGGTATTAAAGCCTGGTGGGCGCCTGGTTCTTTCGGACATTCTTTATAATTCTCAGGGACGATTAAATAAGGAGCGTTTTCCAAAGGACAACATGGTTAGCACCCTTGAAGAGTATCGTAACCTTTACTTACAGGCTGGTTTTGATGAAGTTATCGTTAAAAATGTAACGACAGATACCTGGGATAAATACAAAAAAATTGCTCCAAAGGCCATTATCAATAGATTGTCCATTTCTTCATGGCATCAGATCCCGATAAATATTATCTATCTGTTTCTTGTCTCGTACTGGAATCGTTGTCTTGATGCAAGCTTTAATGAATATGACCTGGTGATGGCTTACAAGGAAGGACCGACCGCCCACGGTCCGGAAGCGTCATTGGCTCCGGAAAACCACCCCTGAAAGCAATTTCCAGAAAGGAGAGAGTCTGCCCTTGGCTCTTTTTAATCATGGTTGATCTTGCGGCAACGGATTTTGCTCCCAGGGATTTTTAGCAGGGACAAACGAAGACACAGCCTGTTATAACTTTGTAAGCCGCTGTTTTTTGCAATGCGCAATAATCCTACCATGACGGACATCCGATATTTAATCCATAAACTGGCGGCTGTAAATTTTTGTCCCCGGATTGCCCCCGATTAAACCTTCCCCGGAAAAGTGCCATCCGGATCATCCGGTTCGCGGGTACCGGCGGGGGCT
>JBKHHL010000088.1:0-10973 GCA_046539175.1 Desulfosudaceae bacterium | reverse complement strand
CAGCGGGCGGAGCTTTTTCTTGCGGAATCGGGTGTCCTGGAATTGCGGGCGGGAAATAAAAATCCCAGTCGGATGCTATGCGTGATGTTCAGGCGGCATTCAATGACCGGACAGACAGGATTTCCGTGTCGGCCACGGGTCGAACGTCATGAGATGTCAGCGTAACAAGCGCTTGTGTTTTGCCGGAGCCCGTCACAAACTCCACCTCTATGCCATCCGGGGCATATACTTCAACCACCGCCCCGATATCACCACGCTTGAGACCCTTGTTTGGCAGATCGTTTTCCAGGACAACGGTATCAAATAACTTGATGGTCATTTTTTCCCTCCAGGATAGGCTGTAATAAAGCGAGGGATGCTTTCTCCCTCAAGAACAATCCATATAGCCACAATGTTTACTTTTCTGCCGGACGGACTGTTGATATCGCCGCTAACTTTGTATTTTTTCCCGAAATCGGTTTGTTCAACCTCATTCGCCTCCAGTCTAAGCAAGGACCTTATGGCTGTTTCGAATTCGCGCCAATTATCCCGATCATAACCGATTGTCTGAAAAAAGACAGCCTTAAACCTGCCCACAGGGTGTGTGGGCGAAAGCAAATAGTCATGAAGTTTTTCCGGCGGTATAACAGCTTGGTCAGCATTCGGCAGTATCATTCTATTCACTTGTATAACGGATTTATTTTAAACTTACCATATTGTATAACAAGCATCAATGAAATCGCAAACCGGATTTGTCGGATTGTTTGGCGGACGACGGCCGGGCGCGGGCAAGCAGGTTGGTTGGCAGATCAGCGGGCGGCTTGACAGGCTGCTACCCTCATGGTTGTATTGAAGAAACAATTTTTCATTACGATGCGGTCGATTTGTTGCCAAAGGAGGCGTCATGGCGTATCGCGGCTTGATTCCGGGCCGGCATCCGGTCAAGGAAATGAAGCGCTCCCGGGTGATGGAGATCGCCCCGGACATCTGGGAAATTGAAGGCTATCTGTCCACCAGCTTTTTCTTCAAGCCCCCCTCTTCCAACTGCTTTATCCTGCGGGATGACGACCTGGTCCTGCTGGTGGATACCGGCACCTACCCCTTTTACCGCCGGGCCATGCTGGACATCCTGGAAAAATACCGCCGGGACGGGGCCCGGCGCCTGGTCCTCATGCTGACCCAGGGGCATTTTGACCACATCGGTAACAACGACCTCGTCCTGGAGGCGGGCTATGACGAGGTCCGCTTTCTGCTGCCCGAGGCCGAGGTGAGCACCTTTGACGTCTATCACCACTGGACCGGGGAATACCTGGAGCTGCGGGACTATTACGACCCCTACCGCCAGCTGCCCCTGAAGTTCCCCACCGCCATTCCCCACTTGGTCGGCCGGGTTTCCTGGGACCTGGCCCAGAAACTGATCCAGCAGAACATCGCCCTGCTGGTCAAGGGCATGAACACCCTGGGCGAGCGGGCGGAGATCCTGCCCATGGACAGCCGGGTCAAAAAGACCTTCGGTGAGGTGGAATTCCAAGGCTGGGAGGTGGGCCGGTTTTTCGCGGTGCACGACGGCACCCACAGCCCCGGGCATCTCTCCTTTTACGATCCCGAGCACAAGGTCTTTCTGACCGGGGACGCCACCCTGGAGATCAACCCGGCCTTTCTCAACAGCAGCCTGACCACCTGCATCGAGATGATGGAGAAATTCCAGCGCTTTGCCGAACAGGGCTTCGTGGAAACAGCCACCGACGCCCATCGCAGCACCATCTGGTCCCGGATGCTCATCGACGAAACCGGCCAGGCCCCCCTTTCCGAGCTGCAGACCGTGGACAAGATCGAAGGGGCGGACCAGTGCGCCGCCTATTACTCCTTTTTCGGGGACTATTACCGGGCCCTCAAGGGCGAGGTCCTGGACGCCCTGGCCCGCCTGAAAAGCGCCACCGTGCCCCAGCTGATCGAGGAATTCAAAGGCAGCCGCGACCCCTTCTGCCGCTTCAAGACCCTGCTGGAGTTTCCCCGCCTGCCCTCCCGCCTGGACGTGATGGTGGCCAACGTACTGCGGGAAGAACAGATCCCCCGCCGCCTGGAAGGCAACCAGATCCGCTTTTACGCGGGGCCGGACCGGGCCAGCCCGACGAAATAAAGTGAAAAAGTCGCGAAATCAGGCCTTCGGGAGGATTTCGAAGGCTCTTTTGGGAAGCAAAGTTGCCGTCGCCTTTTTCCCGCCCTTCTTACTATCAGTGCGATTGACGCGACACAACCGGCCGAAACCGGGCGGCCTGCCAGACAAGTTTGGCAAACAGGCCCGGGCAGACGTGCAGCCTGTTTTTCCGAATGCCCCGAATCGATGCCGCCACCACTTTGGCCGGGTCCTCGGAAAAAATCGACGGTAGGGATTTTATTTCCGCTGAGCCGAATTCCGGTGAGTCGAGCAGCCGCGTCTTTACCCAGGAAGGATAGACAATGGTAATATTCAGACCCTTCTCCCGGACTTCGCCCGACAGGGCCATGGCAAAACCGCGCATGCCGAACTTGGAGGTCACATAAGGCGTTCCCAGAGCGGTGGCCGCGAATCCCGCCACCGAACACGTGAACACGATATGGCCGCTGCCGTGCCGGATCATGTCCGGCACAAACAGTCGCGACAGCCGCATGGGCGCCAGCAGATTAACCGCTATCAGGGTATCACACTTATCCGCCGGAATTTCCCAGAAATAACCATAATTGATCAGGCCGGCATTGTTGATCAGCAGATCGACCCGCGGGGCGATTTCTCCGGCCGCATGATAAAGACGCCGGCACCCTTCCGGACCGGAAATATCGGCGCCGATGGTTCCCATAATGCTGCCGGACGCCCGGGGCAGCCTGTCGGCTGTCGTCTTCAAAGCGTCTTCATTCACATCCGCCAGGATGACCCGCGCCCCCAGGGCCAGCAGCTGCCGGGTGTACTCCTGTCCCAGGCCCCCGGCCGCGCCGGTAATGAGAATAGTTTTCCCGTCAAGTGATTTCATCATATCCGGACCCCCTCGGCCACGCCGTCGCCGCTGGCCGGGGCGTACGGCAGGGGCGGCGTGGGCCAGTCGGCGATGGCCCGACCGTGGTTCAGGCGCGATTTGAAATTATCGGACACCAGCGCCATGAACGGCCGGGTCGTATCCAGGCCCAGAGCCCTGATGTTGTCGACCATGCCGTGGCGGCTGTCGCCCGTCCGGATCTCGATCTCTTTGAGCCGGCAGATTTTGTATATCACCCGGGTATGAATAATCGTCTTCCAGATTCTGTCCCGGAAGTTGGACAGGGTAACCAGGTCAAACCCCCGCATGGGGAAACCCGGGGTGCGCGTTCCCCGGACCTGGACAATCCACTCTTCGCTGTCCGGATCCCTGACCCCGAACTCGAAATCTCGGCCGGACAGGGCAGAGGGGATGCGGGTCTCAAACTTGGGAAAGCCCCACAACTCCCGCCCGGCCGCCCGGGCCGGGGGAATGGTCACGGGCATTTCCAGGACATAGGCGCCGATGCCGTTCCAGGACTCGCCCTTTTTCTTTAGCAGATTGGTGATGTATATTCTCGGATCGGGCAGCATCTTCGGCCGGACCAGGATGGTAATGGTCACCTCGTCATAGGGGCCGATCGTGACATCGCGGTAGTTGTAAAAAATCAGGGAGACAAGACACCGGCCGTTGAAAAAACGACAGGGGATCAGGCCGGTGCCCACCAGCAGCGGATTGGCCCTGGCCGGTTCCACAAAAAAATTAAGATGCCGCACCCGCACCCGATCAAACAGCATGGGCAGCTCCACTTCCGATACCGAGGTCCGGGTAAGTATGCCCGGTACGTCAAAAAATTTTTCCTTGCGGAAATCATCGTAACTCCGGATCGCGCTCGGCTGGCTCATATCATTTTCTCCTTTACCTGTGTTTCAATTGTTTGCACCTCCTGATACTCCCGGACCAGGGTTTGAAAATATGCGAACAGGTTGTCGATGATGGTTTCCCGTAGCGACAGCGGCGCTTCATGCATATACCCCAGCAGACTGTTGTTGACCCCGGCGATATAGCCGTGCAGAGTGCTCCAGAAAAAAATAATATCGCCCCGCAGGCGCTCCTCCGGGACATGGCCGACGGTTTCCGCGAACTCCCTGGCAGCGTCGATGACAAACAGATAGACCTTCTGGGACTCTTCCAGCTCGTGTCGCGCGGCCGCTTCCATCGGGGTGCCCACATAGTCCTGATACTTGGGTACATGCCAGGTAAACATGAGATTGTAAAAATTGGCCTGTTCCAGGCCGAAGGCCAGGTAGGCCCGGGCTATGTCCCAGAGCCTCTCCCCGGGATGTTTCCGGATGTTGCCAGCTTTTTCAAGCTCCTGAAAAAGGTTCTGAAAGCCCCGGGTCAAAACAGCCAGGTACAGGTGATCCTTGCTTTCATAAAAACGATACAGGGTGACCACCGACACCCCCAGCCGGCCGGCCAGCTTGCGCATGGAAAACCCCTCAAACCCCTCCTTATCAATCAGGCTCAGGGCCTCCTCCAGGATGTTTTGCCGGACCTGGTCGACCTCTCCGGCGCTTCTTGGCCTCCTGGGCATAACACCTCCTGACATTTAATTAACAACGTTACTGTAACAGTGTTACAAAAAGGGCCGGAAGTCAACCCAAAAATTTATTGCACCCTGTCGCTTTTGTTCGGTTATTCGGGATCTGAACCAAGACAAGCCTTCGATATAAATAAGAAAACCCGCAAAATTAGGCCTTCTGGAGGGCGTGCCGAATTCCGGTGCCAGTATACCTGTTTTTATGTTTTGACTCCGGCAGCAGGGAAGCGGTAGCGTTTTAAAATTCGTATACTGGCACCGAATTATCGAATTATAAGCGGAACGATTGGACCCACCTGACAAAAAATAGCGACTTTTTCGAAGCATCAAAAAAGACCACCCGGTCAAAAAAGCTTCTGCAGCAATTGATCCACCTGTCCGGCTTCCCAGGAACGCGTAGTCAGTACCGTCTCGTTCACACTGTTTCTTGGGGGAGTGCACAAGGGCCCCAGGATATCAAAAAAATCATCCGGACGGATCACCCCTTCAGGCGCGAACACGCCTTTTTTCAAAACAACTCCTTTCTCAAGGAGCATGGCGCCCACGGCCAGGGGAACCCCGGTCGCCCCGCCCATGCCGCCGGACGGCGCGCTGGTTATCATGCAGGCGGCAGTAGCGGATTGCCCCCCCTTTTCCCCCCTGGCCAGCGCGAACAATGGCGGCAGGCCCGGACTTCTTGCGGCGACGATGTCGGCCAGCATGGCCGCCGGAGTCCTTTCAGGTTCCGCCGCGCCTTCCAGTTTTTCCGCGATCCAGGCCGCCCTTTCAACCGAGATGCATCCCGCATCCACCAAAAGTGCGATCATTTTAAGACCGAAAAAATTTGCCCGGGTGGTGACCATGATATTGTTGCTCAAAAGAAGACCCTGAAAATACCTGGGCAGGGTCACGGCTTCGGGATGTCCCATGGTCCAGGCCCTGCCCGCGCCGATTCCGGGATAATCCAGGGTGATCCGTCTGATGGGCTTTTTGTCCACGTATCTGCCGTTTTCAAAGGCCCGGATGGTGCCGGTGAGCTGATGGATGCCATGGACCGTGGCCGCGGAGGGTTTTCTGCCTGTTTTTTCAGGTTTGGCGCTGTCCAGATCCCAGCCCGTGTAAATTTCCGTGACCGTGTCCAGTTCTTCAATCGCCTTCACTGCCAGCATGTTTGAAATGCCCGGGCTTGCACCCAGGCCGATAATGGCAGTGATTCCTGATTTTTCAGCCTCATCGCAAAGATCCAGCATTTCCAGGGTGGGCTCCCAGTCGTCGCAGATGTCCATATAATCTTTCCCGCCCCGGATGCACGCGGTCAACACGGATTTTCCGAACCGAAAATATGGCCCCACCGTGTTCATCACCAGATCGGCTTTTTGAACGGCCTCATCCAGGGCATTTCTATCCGAAATGTCCAGAGCCATCCACCCAACCCCGTTTCCCAGGCCGCGGGCAAAGTCTTCGGCCGCAACCGCGTTTCTGTCCGCGATCATGATCTCGGGTGGCGAGACGCTTTTCAAAAGGGTTTTCACCGCGTATCCGCCCATTTCCCCGCACCCGCCCAGCGCCAGTATTTTCATGAAGGCACTCCTTTTTGTATTGACCTTTTTGGCGTATTCTATATGATCTTTTCAAAAAGGGAGCATTGCTTCCTTTTTGAAAAGATCATAATTATCGCGGAATCAGGTGTCAATACAAAAAGGAGCAAAACTCCCTTTTTAACGGACTAAGGATATAAAAAACGATGGATAGAAAGTCATCTTCTCCCATAAAAACAAGGGTCAAGCCCACCCAGGCCAGGGCTGTTGAAACCCGGGAAAGAATTTTGAACGCGGCGGCCCGGATATTGGAGGAGTCCGGCGCGAATGGCCTGACAACAAAAAAAGCGGCCGAGCTGGCCGGGGTGAGGATCCGGAGTGTCTACCGGTATTTTCCCAACAAGCAGTCCATTATTTTTACCCTGGCCGGCCGGATTGCTGAAACAGAAGCAGGGCTGCTGAAGTTATACGACCAGGTGGGGGAAAAGGACACGGACTGGGAAAAAGTTCTTTCCGAGATGTTGGAGCTTTTCTATCTGGCCGGAAAAGAAATCCCGGGCCTCCGGGCCATCCGGGCTGCCATGCAGGCCAGCCCGGAGCTTCGGGCCATTGATATCCAGATGAATCAGAAGCACGCGGCAGCCCTTTCCAAGGCTTTGGGCCAGAGGGGTGTGGCGCTTGATCGGGAGCATTTAAAAATTGTGGCTGAAACCGTTGTAGAAACCGCCACCTGCCTTTTGGACCGTGCCTGGTTCGAGCTTTCCCGGCCCGGGGGCGCCAAACGGGCACGATTGTTTGCGGAAGAGATGAAAGAAATACTGAAATCGTATCTGGCAACCTATCTGTGAATGATCCGGCATGTTCCAGCCGTAAGCCGTGAATTCCGGTGCGGTGGAATTCCGGTGCTGGAATTCCGGTGCCCCCGAATTCCGGTGAATTCCGGTGCGGTGAATTCCGGTGGCGGTGAATTCCGGTGCCAGTATACCTATTTTTTTCGAAATTCCGGTGCCAGTATACCTGTTTTTATGTTTTGACTCCGGCAGTTTGACTCCGCCAGCAGGAAAGCGGTAGCGTTTTAAAATCAGTATACTGGCACCGAATTAACGCAGATAAATTAGAGGTGACAGGAATTCGAAAATTCAATCAACCCGCGAAAACGGAAACATCGTATCTGCTGAAGATGTTGTCGTGGGTGATGATATACAGCTTTTCCAGCCGGGCCTGGGCGATAATCATTCTGTCAAAGGGGTCGCGATGGTGCCTTGGCAGATCGCCTGCCGCATAGGCATGATCCGTGGTGATGGGTGTCGAGCAACAGATTCATTTGTCCACCAGGCCGAATGCCGCGGCGATATCATCCGGGAGCTCATCAAAATCATTCGCGATTTTTATTTTTCCTTTTAAAGCGCCGGGCCGTCGCGACTGCCGGTTATTCTCATATTTGATTATGCGGGCCACCGGCTTTCCAGCTTTACCGATGATCACTTCTTCGCCGGCCATGACTTTTTCAATCAAAGCGGATAGCTGAGCCTTTGCTTCGGAAATATTGGCAATATGCATTTTAAACCTCCGGCCTGTTAATAAAGTCTGACCAGACCAGACCATTTTGTCAATAAATTTTATAACCGTAAATCCGATGCCGGAATCCGGAAAACTATTCCTCCAGGATCTGCCGGACCGCTGACGCCAGATCTGATTTGGAAAACGGTTTTTGAATAAATCGCACCCCCGGCTCGAGGACACCGTGAGGGGCAATAACATCGGCCGTGTATCCGGACATAAAGAGGCATTTAATATTCGCGTACCGCGCCTGCAGCTGCGTGGCCAGCTCCCGGCCGTTCATTTCCGGCATGATGACGTCGGTCAACAGCAGATGGATACGGCCGGTGTATGTTGCCGACAGTTCCAGGGCCCGGGCCGGCATATCGGCAACCAAGACATGGTAGCCCAGGCTGGTCAGCATTTCACGGGTAAGCTCCAGTATTGACAAATCATCTTCCACCACCAGGATGGTTTCTCCGCTGCCTTCCGGCGCCGGCACCCGATCTTGCGGAGGTTTGTGGCCGTCCGGACCCTCATGCCGGGGCAGAAATATCTTTACGGTAGTGCCCTGCCCCGGTTCGCTGTCAACATTGATGAAACCGTTATTCTGGGTAACAATGCCATAGACGGTGGCCAGCCCCAGGCCGGTGCCCTTATCCACCTCTTTGGTGGTGTAAAAAGGCTCGAAGATATTGTCCAGCACCTCTTTTTCCATACCCTGGCCGTTGTCGCTGACGGTCAGCTGAACGAATTCCCCCGGGACAAACCCGGCGTGATCGGCGCCATAAGTCGAATCAAGGACGATGTTTCCGGTTTCGATGACGATTCTGCCCACATCGACAATGGCATCCCGGGCATTGACGCACAGGTTGGCCAGCATCTGGTCGATCTGGGCGGGGTCGATGTGGACGGGCCAGATGTTTTCTCCGGGCAGCCAGACCAGCTCGATGTCCTCGCCGATGAGCCGCCGGAGCATTTTGAACATGCTTTCCAGGCTGCTGTTCAAGTCGATGGCCCGGGGCGTGACGGTCTGCTTGCGGGCAAACGCCAGCAGCTGACGGGTGATGTCTTCCGCTTGCCCGGCGGCCTTGAGGACTTCACCAAGATGGTCGCGGGTGGGGTCGTCGGGCGGCAACTGATCCATGGCCATTTCCGTAAACCCGATGATAATGGACAAAGCATTGTTGTAATCATGGGCCACTCCGCCGGCCAGGCGGCCGATGGACTCCATTTTCTGGGCCTGCTGCAGTTGTCTCTCCAACTGCTTCTGCTGGCTGATATCAATGGCCACGCCCAGCGCGGCATACATGTCTCCATAAGTGTCAAACAGGGGATAAGTGGTAAACAAAGCCGGGAACCGTTCGCCCGATTTTCTGACCAGGGTGGCTTCTCCGGAAAAGCCGATTTCTCCTTCCCGCATATTTTGATGGGCCCGGGGGAAATTTTTCGCATCTTCGGGCAGATGAAGCACAGATACCGGCCGGTTGACGATTTCTTCTTTTTGAAAACCGAAAATTTGCTCCGCCCCCGGCGAAAATTCCAGTACCTTCGGTTCCGGATCTCTGGCATCCGTAATAATAAACGCTATGTTTTCGGCTGCTTCAAAAACAGCCCGAAGCCTGGCTTCGCTGTTTTGCAGCGCCGCTTCGGCCCGCCTTCGATCGGTTACAGTGTTGACCAGGATCAGGGCCCATATGCCCGATACCAGCAGCGCCGAAAAAAGCAGCCCGAACGTGATAAACAGGGTTTTGTCGCGGGCAGAACGCATCTGCTGCAAATGCCGCTCGGCCATCAGGCGGGTGTGATCCTGAATCCGGTCCAACAACTGATCATAGGCCTGCTTGGATTCGGTATTCAAAAGACGCCGGGCGGTTTTGGTATAAAAATTGGCGTGCAGATCGATGACCTGTCCATACAGATCCGCATTGCGCCGGATCAGGTCGTCATCAATGCCGTGATCGGCCAGTTTTTCCTCCAGCCATTTCAGATTCTGTTCAATGCCGCGGCGGTGCCGATCCATGCGGTCAGGATTCAAGGTGCTGATGTATTGATACATGCGGAGCCGGGTTTCGGCCAGATGGGTCCGGATCAGTTCCATCTCACCCTTATGCGAAAAGACTTTCTGATACACTGCTTCCAGGTCGGTGAATCCCCGGAAGGCGAACACACCCTGGAGGATCAGAAAAACAATGACACACATAAACGCCATCATCAGTCGGAAACCGATTTTTCGCATAGCTGAATCCCCTGCTGGTTATTCGCGGAGGTCCCATCAGTAAAGGATGGGCGCTGTCTGTCAATTGTCGGCGGGGGGCCCGGAAAGAACTTTCATAATCCAGGTATTGTCAAAAATGTCACCGGCCTCGTAATCTTTTTCCAGCCGGCCGGACTGGCTCAGGAACGTTTTCAACTCGCTCAAAAACGTCTCAAGCCCCCCGCCGGTGCGGTTCCGCTCCACCAGATCAGCCCGGGTATGTATCTTTACGTTCTGGATCATCTTTTGTAATTCGTTTTCCGAATAGGCGGGCAAGGACGGAAAGGTATCGCTGTTCAGAATTTCATAATAGGCGCTCTGGTTTTCCGAACGGTGGATCCACTGGACTGCCCGGATCCAGCCGCGCAGAATTTTCTCAATGTCCTGGTCCGGAATCGCTCTCAAATGATCCCGGTAGGCCCACATGCACTCGGGTATGCATCCTGCGAAATCGGAGGAATCAGCCAGCACGACGCCGTTGCCTTTTTCTACGGCGCTGGTCGCCCAGGGCTCATAATTAACGATCACGGGAATCCGGCCGGCGATAAATTGGGCGGCAAGATCATCCGGATGCATTTCCACCACTCGAAAATCAGACACAGCCAGCCCCCGGGGTTCCAGGTAGCGGTGTAAAAAATAGTGGCACGACGGCAGGTCCAGAAAAACACCCAGGGGCTGATGTTGATATTCCTTGATGGTGTGCCCTTTTTTGACGATGATTTTGTCCCCCCCGTGAGACCAGTTGGTTTCGGCAATAGCCACCACCGGTTCTCCGGACATGAAAATACCGACCAGTGAGCCCACCATATCCATGGCCAGATCAATTTTGCCGGCCTTGACCGCTTCCAGAATAATTATGGGATCGTCATAGTTGATCACTTCCACAGAAAGGCCCTGTTTCTCCCAGAACCCTTGTGCCCGGGCCACATGCAGCGGAGACCAGCCGACCCAGGCCGCCGTGGCGATCTTATAGGTGCGCCCCCAGACGGGAGCTGTCAGCAGACAAAACAACAGCCCCGCCGCGACGATCGCTGATTTCTTGTTGATCAATCGCCCCCCTTTTTCCCCGTTCGCCCTGGTTATTCCGG
>JBKHHL010000087.1:0-11014 GCA_046539175.1 Desulfosudaceae bacterium | reverse complement strand
CTAAATAAAAATTATAATCACAAAATTGATGGTTTCGTAAGAAGTTTACCTCGTCATCCCGGCGCAGGCCGGAATCCTGAACTGTTTGAGTTTACCGGACCACGGCCTCCGCCGGGGTGACGCAACAAGGAAAATCCCGACTTTAAAATTGAGGCATAATATGAATCTCCACACTTGACAGCTTCCCTAACTTCATACAGGAAAAACAATGCGTACAATTCTGCTTGTTCTGATGGTGCTGATTGGCGCGGTCTCCGTTACCGCCGCTCCTCTGCCGCGGGAGGAGGTACCTGAACCGCTCCAACCCTGGATCGACTGGGTTCTGCACGGCCAGGTCAAAAAAGATTGTCCGCTGATATATAATGATGTTTCCCGGACGCTCTGCGCCTGGCCATCTCCCCTGGAAATGTCGTTTACAGACACCGGGGCCGACTTTTCCCAGACCTGGACCACGCACGCGCCGGACACCTGGATTGAGCTGCCGGGAGGCAATCATTTGTGGCCACAGCAGGTAGTTGTTAACGGAAAAAGAGAACCGGTTGCCGCCCACCAGGGCCGGCCGGCCGTCTACCTGAAAACGCCCGGGGCTTACCTCATCCAGGGTGATTTTATCTATGACCAGCGCCCCGCCTGGATCCGGATACCGGAAACCACCGGCGCGGTCAACCTGGTCATCGACGGTCGGGCCATCGACTTTCCCCGCCTGGAAAAAAACGGCCGCCTCTGGCTGCGTCGCGAAGTAAGCCAGACTGAAGGCCAAAAGCCTGAAAACCGCCTGCAGGTGCGGGTTCAACGCCTGGTAAAAGACGGCATCCCCCTGCGTTTGATTACCCGCCTGGAGCTGATGGTATCCGGTCAACATCGCAATGTCCGACTGGGTCAGGCCGCTACTTCCGATTTTATTCCCATGGAATTGTCCAGTTCCCTGCCGGCCAGGATCGACCGGGACGGCCAGCTGCTGGCGCAGGTACGCCCGGGTCAATGGACAATCGAAATAACCGCCCGCCACATCGGTCCGGCCATGGAACTTTCCCCGGCCACGGCCGGCCGCTTTGACGCGGACCAGGAAATCTGGGCCTTTGACGCCCAGCGTCAGCTTCGCCTGGTTGAGGTTAAAGGACCGCCCCAGATCGACGTCCGGCAGACTGATCTGCCCAGCGACTGGAAACAGTTTCCCGCTTATCTCATGAAACCCGGCACGGCCATGCGGCTGATTGAAATAAAGCGCGGCGACCCGGAGCCGGAGCCGGACCAGCTCAGTCTCCACCGGACACTGTGGCTTGATTTTGACGGCCGCGGCTATTCCGCCCGGGATCGGATTACCGGAACCATGACCACCGGCTGGCGCCTGGAAGCGAACCCGCCGCTTAAACCGGGCCGTGTCACCGTCAACGGTCGCGAAAGATTTATTACCCGCCTGGAAAACTCCGCCAGGGTCGGCGTGGAAATGAGATACGGCCGGGTGGACCTGACGGCCGAAAGCCGGATATCAGATGCCGCGGCGTTACCGGTGACCGGTTGGGACCGTGATTTTCAATCGGCCCGGGGGACACTGAACCTGCCGCCCGGATGGTCGCTGCTGACCGCCACCGGGATCGACAATATCCAGCAGACCTGGCTCAAAAAATGGTCGCTGCTGGACCTGTTTTTCGTGTTCATCATCGCCGTGGCCATGGCCAGGCTATACCGGTGGTACTGGGGATTAGCCGCCCTGGTCACAATGGTTTTAATCATCCATGAAACCGGCGCTCCGGTCTGGTTGTGGCTGCACCTGCTGATCGCCATCGCCCTGCTGCGGGCGGTGCCGCCGGGAAAAATCCGAACTCTTCTTAATTCTTACCGGCTGGCCTGCCTGGTCCTGCTGGTAGCCGTCAGTTTGCCTTTTATGGTCTCCCAGGTGCGCGACGGCTTCTATCCCCAGCTGGAACGCTCCTGGCAAACCATGGATGAAGTCTATTCTGAACGAACCGGTTCCGAAGAATCCAAATCACGAGCCGCGCCACGCCCGACCAGACTGGCCGAATCTTCGGCTGACATGAGCTCACTTCCCAAAAAGGCCGCCACCGACCCGGCCGCGGCCTCTTTGTCCGCCGGCACTTCACAAAGACTGGCTCTGCACCAGTTTGACGTCAAGTCCAAAGTGCAAACCGGTCCGGGCATCCCCGACTGGCAATGGAATCAGGTCAAGTTTGGCTGGAACGGTCCGGTAACGGCCGATGAGCAGATGAAATTCATCTTTATTTCCCCGCGGGCCGGCCTTGTCCTGGCACTGCTCCGGACGGTTTTTCTGGCCCTTCTTATCTACGGTCTGTCCGGAATGCGATATCGCCGTGACAACGGCCTGAACTTTTCCCGGGTATCGCTCGCGGCTCTTTTGCTACCCGTCCTGGGCGGCCTGCTCCTGTCGGCCCCGCCCGCCCTCCGGGCGCAAACTGATTTCCCGCCGGAATTTTTCTTAGAAGAGCTGGAATCCCGGCTGACCGAGGCTGAGCAACCGGCCTGCGCCCCGGAATGCGCCACCAGTCCTCGCCTGCGAGCCGATCTCAGCGAAAAAACTCTGACTATGGACATGGAGATTCACTGCCTGGCTGAACAGGTCGCCGTCCCCCTGCCGGCTTCATCCCGGCACTGGATACCACGGCAGGTCTTAATCGACGACCAGACCGCCGACCGGCTGTACCGGGACCCGGACACCGGTTTCTTATGGCTGTATCTCTCCCGGGGTGTTCACCACCTTCATCTCAGCGGACCGCTGCCGTCCCGCGATTCAGTGGAACTGCCCCTGCCCCTGAAGCCTCGCCATGTCTCGGTTTCGGCCAAGGGCTGGACTGTCAGCGGTCTGCGCCAGAACGGCCGGGCCGACGATCAACTCCAATTCACCCGCATCCGCCAGCCGGATAACAACGGTGACACTCCGGCGACGATTGAACCGGGCCGGCTGCCGGCTTTTTTTGAAATTTCCCGCGTCCTGCATCTGGGCCTGAACTGGCAGGTCGAAACGACCGTCCAGCGGCTGACCAGCTCCGGCACGGCGACAGTGCTGGAGATACCGCTGCTGTCGGGAGAATCAGTCACCTCCGACATGCCCGTTGAAGATGGGCAGATCCGCCTCAACCTGGGACCACAGACAAACCGGGCCGGCTGGACTTCATCCCTGGATCGAACCGACCGCCTGGTTCTGGAGGCCGCCGATTCCCGAAAATGGTCCGAAAAATGGCGACTTGATGTCGGCACCCTCTGGCATGTGGAAATGAAAGGGATTCCCGTCATTCAGCATCAGGATCAGACCGGAAACTGGCTGCCGGAATGGCGTCCCTGGCCCGGCGAAAAAGTCACCCTGATTATTACCAGGCCGGAAGGGGTGGACGGTCCGACCTTTACCGTGGAGAACAGCCGGCTGACTGTTAAACCCGGAAAACGGGTGGCCAACACCGAACTCGAACTGGACATCCTCAGCAGCCGCGGCAGCCAGCATGAGATTACCCTGCCGGAAAACTCCAGCCTGCAAGCAGTGAATATCAACGGAAAAGCCCAGTCTGTCCGGCAGGAGGAAAGGTCGGTCGTTCTGCCGCTGACGCCGGGCCGGCAGCAGATCAAACTGGTCTGGCGCCAGCAGGCCGATCTGAATTGGCACTGGCAGACCCCGGCGGTGGACTTGAACACCTCCAGCGTGGACGCCTTTTCCTCCGTGCATCTCCCCCGGGACCGCTGGGTGTTGTTTTGCGGGGGGCCAGACATGGGCCCGGCGGTTCTTTTCTGGAGCCTGGTGCTGGTAATTGCCCTGTTATCGCTGGGATTGAGCCGCGTCTCGGTGACCCCTCTGCGATTCCATCACTGGCTCCTGTTGGGGCTGGGATTAACCCAGGCCTCGCTGCTGGTAGCATTGCCGGTGGCGGCCTGGTTTCTGGCGCTGGGCTACCGGCGGCAACTGGCTGACAAGCTGTCCGGAGCCGCCTTTAATTTAGGGCAGCTTTTTCTGGCAGCTCTTACCGCGGCGGCGGCGGCCTCCCTTTTCTACGGCATTAAACACGGCCTGCTGGGATACCCGGACATGCAGATCGCCGGCAACGGTTCCAGCGCGTACCTGTTACAATGGTACCAGGACATAGCCGGATCTGTCCTGCCCCGGGCCCGAATTATTTCCCTGCCGCTGTTTATATACCGCGTTCTCATCCTGGCCTGGGCTATCTGGATCGCTTTTGCCTTTATCAAATGGCTGGGCTGGGGCTGGGAATGCTGGAGTACCGGCGGCCGGTGGCACCCGGTGCGGCTCCCCCGGATAAGGCCCACCCGTCCCTGGTCATCAGCCGGTGGGCCCGCCAGCCCCGACTCCGGCCCTGACGACAAAAAGGACAACGGCGATTTACCTCCCGGGATATGATCTGGTATATTAGACTGGATATTTCATGAATTTTTTCGACAATAGTTAGTTAATCAATAAAGTTCAAATAGTTATCAAGTGTTTTTAAGCTATTTTTAAAAGACAAAGTGTAACCGGCTGTTTATTGAATCTCAATCTATTATATGTCAAAAAATTTCACCCTTCGGGCGAGTCGCCTTGAGCGCAGCTGCTTTGTTGCAGGACACTCGCGGTAGATTTACTACAGCTTCGTGTCCTGCGCCTTGCAGCTGCGCTCAAATCGACTCGTGAAATATCCGGGTTAGACCAGAAATAATGATATCAAGAACCTGAGACGAAAGACCTGTTAAAAAGATATGATGACCCCTGAATTCCACCTGCCGAACACCGCCCCTGTTGTCAAAGAGGCAGGCCGGATCAACTGGCCGCGCCGAACTGTTTTCTGGTTGAGCCTGGTGTTGCTGCTGATCGGCTGGCTGCCGTTATCCAGCGCCCCGGCCCAGGACGTCGCTCAGTTCCGCCCAAATCCGCCGGACTATTCCTTTCTGAAGAGCTCCCTGGAGCAAGTAGTCACCGCCGAAAAACAACGGCTGGATGACATTGTGAACGAAAAAAAGGAGATACAGCAGTCCCGGCAATCCTTCCAGAACTGGCTTCACGACTATAATATCCGGCTGGCGGCTTTTCGCAACGTCATGGCACTTTCGGGATACGATGAATATGAAACCAGGCAGTCTCTGCTCAAGCTTCAGGCAGCCCAGAATAACCTTCAGGTCCGCAAAACCGCTATAAATGAAGCCCTCGCCCGGCTGGAAAAACGACAACAGTCCATTAAAGAACGCCGGCAATCTTATGAATACGAAAAAACATCCCTGCAGGATCTGCGAAACCGGGAAACAACAGTCAATTCTCTTCTGCGGGAAAATACCCGGATCGTGCTGGATCTGCTGAACTCCCAGCAGAAAGGCATCAGTGACCTTCTGACGATTTACAGGAAACGGCTGGCCAACCTGGAAACCGTGCTAAAATCCTATCAGTCAGTCAATGACCAGTTTGAGGAGCGGATGATTCGCTGGTCCCGACGCTGGCTCCTGGAAAAAAATTCCGATCCACTTAGTCGCTTTGATGCCAACCGCCTCAACTCGGAAATTTCCCGTCTGACAGAAAAAATCAAGTCCCTGACCGGAGCTTTCAACCTGCGAGCGCATGCTGTCCCGGATTATCCCCAGTACCGCTTGTTTGTGTTGACCTATCTCCTGCTGCTTATCACGCTTTTGACCGGCCTGATCTTTTATCACCGTTACTTGCGACGTTTGCGCAACATCGCCTGGGAAAAGGGCCTATTCTGGCAATACCTGACCAGCCGCATGATCCGTCGATCGCTGCTGATCGGGGGGGCGGTTCTGTTTATCCATTTTTATCCGGTATCGCCGGAATATCAGATTACTCCTTTTTTCTATTTAATGACCCTGATCAAGTATCTTCTGCTGATCACTTTGCCGGTTCGCTGGGGGCTCAACTATATCCGGGTTATGCGGTTTAAAGACGAATCCCTTTTTTTCGTTTTCCCCGGTTTTTATTTAAAAGTACTGCTTTACGGCCTGTTATTACTGGGAGGCGGTTATACCTTTCTGGCCTGGGGATTGGGAGAGACAGCCCTGGCCGCCGTTCTCTGGCGCCTGGCCATGGAAGTGGCACTGCTCCTGTGGAGTTTTGTCTTCTGGGAAAGGTTCTTCCGTCAATCCCCGCCAGCCGGCCAGACAGTTCCCGGCTGGTGGCCTGCCATTAAACCGGTCCTGCCGGTGCTGGGCTATCTCCTGGTTCTGTTCGGATTGTTCTGCGAACTGCTTGGCTTCGGAGGCCTGGCCGCTTTCTGGTTCCAATCCTGGATTCAGACGATCGTCATCGTGATGTGGGTTGGGATTCTCTTCATGCTGATCAAGGAAGTAGACACCTCCCTTATCACGCCTTTATCGGATGAAACAATTGAGGAGGACCTGGATGATGAGGACGAGGAAAAACCCACCCCGCTCAAATGGCTGCTCATTCGGTCAGGCAAGATAGTTCTGCTGATTATTACCATCACAGCCCTTCTGGCCGCCTGGGGCGGCAGGAAAGCCATGCTGCTGGAAATGCTGGGAGCGGTTAATTACGAGTTGACCGTGGGGAAATTCAATATCAGCCTGATTGATATTATCGCCGCCATACTTTTTATAATGGCCGTCCATACCCTGGTGATCCTGCTTAAACAAGCTTTAAAGGAAAAAATCCTGTCCCGGCGCCATGTCGAACCGGGGCTGCAGGAATCCGTTGTCACTATTACCGGCTACCTTATCTGGATTATCGGACTGTTTATAGTGCTGCGCATCATCGGCATCAGCGCCGCCTCTTTGACGGTCCTGTTCGGCGCGGTCGGTATCGGGCTGGGCTTCGGATTACAGAACATCTTCAATAACTTTGTCAGCGGTATCATCATACTGTTTGAGCGTCCCATCAAGGTCGGCGACGTTATTGAAATCAACGGCATCTGGGGGACGGTCAAAAAAATCAACGTCCGGTCCACCCAGGTCCGTACTTTTGACAACGCCGACCTGATCATTCCCAACTCTGATTTTATCAACCAGCAATTAACCAACTGGAGCTTCAAAGACGTCCGGGTCAGACGTAATATCGTCGTTGGCGTGGCCCATGGCTCAGATACCCAGCTGGTCAGAAAAACTCTGTTCGAGATCGCCTACAATCATCCCCAGGTTTACAAGCGGCCCCATCCGGAAGTTCTGTTTGAAGATTTCGGCGAAAGCGCCCTGATTTTCAAATTACGGTTATGGGCCAGCATTAAGTATTTTTTAAGCGTGGAAACTGATGTCCGTTTTGAAATTGATCGTAAATTCCGAGAACTGGGCATTACCATTCCCTTTCCCCAGCGTGATGTTTATATCAGGGGAACCGCCTCCTCGACGGAATCAAAGGCGTCACCGGCCAACTCCGTGGCCGGCCAGCCGGAAACAGTCCAGGGGCCGGATATGGGAATGTCTTCCGACGGGGACCCCAATGGAGACTGATCAAAAACCAGCCTCATTTCGCGGAATAAAGGCCATCTTATCTTAAAAAATCCGGACAGCCTCCTGTGACTGAGATTTCAGAACATAGCCTGACCGACGGCGGTATTGCCTTGATAGCCGCGCCCTGGCCCATGTTCAGCCGGCCCTCGATTCAACTGGGCGCGCTCAAAGCCTACCTGCTGCGCCATACCCCCGAGGTGACAATATTTGCCCATCATTTTTTTCTGGAAATGGCGGCGGCCCTGGGCTATCCGGTTTACCGCCTGCTGGCCCGGGAAACCTGGCTGGCTGAAAGCCTTTACGCGGCCTTGCTCTATCCGGATCGCCGCCAGACGGCCCAGGCCTTGTTTCTCCGCCAGGCGAAGCGTTTTCCCGGCCTGCGCCAGCATAGTTTCGACGACCTGACGACGCGGGTCAAAACCGTTACTGACAATTTTATCCAGCAGATAAACTGGAGCGCCCTGGACCTGGCTGGATTTTCCATCTGCCTGTGCCAGTTAACCGCCTCTTTATACATGATCAGACAGATCAGGGCGGCGGCGCCGAATCTGCCCCTGATGGCCGGCGGGGCTGTCGGCGGAGCTTCAACCGCCGTCGACCTGCTGACCGTTTTCCCGGAAATTGACCTGATTGTTCTGGGTGAAGGCGAATTGCCCCTGACCCGCCTGGCGGCTCATTTTCATTCCGGGGGAGGCTGCCATGATCTTCCTGACTTTCCAGGAATAATTCACCGAAAGACGAGGAATCCGGAAACGGCTCAATTTTCTCAATTACCTGACCTGGAAACATTGCCGCCGCCGGACTATTCTGATTATTTCGCTGCTCTGGCCAAACTGCCCGCTGACCTGCGTTTTTTCCCGGCCCTGCCGGTGGAGTCCTCGCGGGGATGCTGGTGGCAGGCCGGACGGAAAAGTTCCGGCGGCTGCGCCTTCTGTAACCTGAATGCTCAATGGCAGGGTTACCGGACCAAGAGTTCCGACCAGGTAGCGGAAGAAATTGACCGGCTCACGGACACCGGGCGAGTTCTGTCGGTGGCCTTCATGGACAACGCCCTGCCACCCGCCCAAAGCCGGCACACTTTGGAACTGCTGGCGGAGCGGGGCAAAGATCTGCAATACTTTGCCGAACTGCGGGCCAACACATCCCGGCTGGTCCTGGAGCAGCTTGGCTCTTCCGGCATGAGCGAAGTCCAGATCGGCCTTGAAGCCCTCAGCAGCAACCTGCTGCGGAAAATGAACAAGGGCGCCACCGCCCTGGACAATCTGACCGTCATGAAACATTGTGAAGCCCTGGGGCTCAAAAACCTGGCCAACCTGATTTTCCATTTCCCGGGCAGTGATGAGACTGATGTGTCGGAAACTCTGGACACCATCCGTTTTGCCCGTGTTTTCCGCCCACCGCGGATCGTTTATTTCTGGCTGGGACGGCACAGCCCGGTCTGGCAGCAACCCCGGAAATTCGGCCTGAAAGCCGTATTCAACCATCCCTTTTACAAATATCTGTTCCCGGCCGATGTCTACCGGCAGGTCCGCTTTCCCATCCAGGACTATCGGGGAGACAAGCAGGTTCAACGCCGGATATGGCGGCCGGTGGACCGGGCCGTGCGGCAATGGCATCAAGACTATGAACAATTGCGCCACCAGGCTTCGGCCGGTCCGATCCTGATCCGTCAGGATGGAGGGTCTTTTTTAATTATCCGGGAAAGAAGGATCTCGGAAGAACCGGTTAACCACCGTCTGGAAGGTTATTCCCGGAAGATTTACCTGTTCTGCGACCTGCCCCGACCACTGGAAGAGGTGTGTCAACGCTTTGCACCGTTGCCGGCCGACCGGATCCAGGCGTTTACGGCCATGATGATTGACAAGGGGTTAATGTTCAAAGAAAAGGGCCGGATTCTGAGCCTGGCTGTACCGGTCTCTGGTCGATGACCCCCACCGGCTCAATTTTTGTTCCGGCCCAAAAATCTGACCCGCTCCCGAACGGCTTGAGCCGCAGCGACCGCCTCCTGAGCAAAATCAGGTCCACCCCATCCTGATAAATGAACAGCCAACCGCAACGACAGTCAGGAATCGCTTGTTTTTCAGTCAATTTTTTGACATGATTAATTTACTTTAAGGCTTTTCCGAAACGGCCGGGTATATGCCGATGGCCTTTTTCAACAAGCCCACTGGAAAAGCTAACTTGGGTTTCAAGGGGGATACCTGCATGTGGGGACAAATAACCACAACGCTTCTGATCGGATTGTTCCTGTTTCCACCGGCGGTTATAGTCGGTTCCTTTATCCGGACAGCCGGCGGCACCCGGTATAATCATAATTTTCCCGAAGCAGACAAGTGCCATCAGCCGGGAGCCATTGTCCAGAGGCACTTTAAAAGCCCGTTCCATATGGTAACGAGCTTTTTCGACACCCTGCTGTATGCCTATCCCCTGCTACTGGTCTATGCCCTGCGGCATCTTTCCCCGGCCTTCCGGGAAAAAATCATGATAACCACGGCCATGGCCAACAGGTGCGCCCAATGACTGGGCGCCCATCAGCGATTCGGTCGAATCGCCGGGATTTCCCGGGAAGAACTGAAAGCGCTGGCGGAATTGTCGCCAGACCGCTTTGAATTCCGGGAATGGGTGGCCTTGCGATGGATCAGGAATCACTTGGTATACGAAGGCGCCTGTCCTGATCGGGAACTGGCCGCAAGACTTGAAAGCCTGTATTCTCCACGGGAGCGGGTCAATATCTTTGCCGTTTTCAAACTGATGCTTTTTTCCAATATGCTGGTTAACACGCTCACTCGGCCTAAATACACAGCCGGCGCCGCCTGCTCCATTAATCCGGCTTCTACCGCTTCAAATGACGATCAGAATCTGGACGGTTGATTTGTGACCCGGGAAACCTCAAACCTGACGCAATTGCTGGAAAAAATCGACCAGGCCGCTGAGGGCCGGGATATGGTTTCCCTGAGCATTATCATGGAAACGGTGGGAACTCGCTCGTTCGGACCCTTGCTGCTTATGATCGGCCTCATCCTGTTCTCGCCGCTGAGCGGCATTCCGGGTATTCCCACCAGTTCGGGCCTGATCGTGGCAATCATCACCATCCAGATGCTTTTGCGTAAAAAACAATTATGGCTGCCTTCCCGGCTGCTGGAACGATCATTTTCTCCCCGAAAAATTCTCCGAACAACCCGGCGGCTGCGCCGCCCGGCCCGGTTCATCGACCACGGCCTGCGGCCGCGTTTAACAATTGTTTTTCGCGGCCCCGGCCTGTATATCATGGCCGGGGTCTGCCTGCTCATCTCCATCGGCATGCCGGCCATGGAACTGGTCCCCTTTTCCGCCACCGCTGCCGGCGTCGCCTTCACCGTTTTTGGCCTGTCGATCATCTCCCGGGACGGCCTTCTGGCCCTGCTGGCTTTCGGATTTACGGCGCTCACCCTGGGCTTGATTGCCGGCAGCATATTTTAACCGGAGCCCTCGCTTTTCCCACCGAAAAAGCCTGCTCGGAAAAACAATCAAGGTCCGGCCGCGGCACGGATTCCCCCGGTAGTTTCCATCCATAAATGGCCTTTTTCCGCAATCTCTACGTCAAACTGCGGGG
>JBKHHL010000086.1:0-11065 GCA_046539175.1 Desulfosudaceae bacterium | reverse complement strand
GGTTATCATCATCCTGATCATGAGAATCATCTCTCCTGCCGTAAAATACTTCAACCTGAATTGAGCCTGTTACCTGTAACAGATTCCCATCCGGCTGTCAATTTGCGCCCACTCCCGGACCTCTGACCCGAACGACGAATCCGATGCCGCCGGCAGCGGTTCGATGTTTGACAGAAGCCGGCCGGCCTGTTATATAAATCAGGACATGCCGGGGCCGCCCTGGTAACGCCTCAAACGCGGCCGGCGGAAAAACACCCGGCCGCCCCGGGCACCCCGTCTTTTAATCAGTTCCACTATATGGTAACGGCCATGGTTTACAACTCCCATGTAAGCACCGGCTGGGAAAGTCTTGATGCCATCATTGATCATCTGCGCGCCGGCGATAACGTGGTCTGGCAGGTGGACGGCATGGACGACTATCAGCGGGTGGTCCTTCCCTTTGTCAACGCGGCCCTGGCCCGGAACGACCGGATGGTCTACCTGCGCTTCGGCCGCCACACCCCCCTGCTGGAAGAGCGCCCCGGCCTGACCATTTATTATCTGAAAACGGAAAACAGCTTTGAATCGTTTTCCGCCCGGATACACAGCATCATCACCCGGGAAGGCCGGAACGTGTGCTACGTGTTCGACTCCCTGTCCGACCTGCTCCATCTGTGGGCCACCGACCTGATGATCAGCGATTTTTTCTTTATTACCTGCCCCTACCTGTTTGAGCTGAATACCATCGCCTATTTCGCCCTGCTGCGAAACAGCCATTCCTACAAGGCCATCGCCCGCATCCGGGAGACCACCCAGGTGCTCATTGACATATACAATCACCAGGGGCGCGTCTGCGTCCATCCCATCAAGGTGCAGCACCGCTACTCGCCGACCATGTTTTTTCCTCATATCAAGAACAAAGAGGCGCTGGAGCCGGTCATTAACAGTGTCGAGGCCACCCAACTCTTCTCCCACCTCTCCCGGCACAACATCGCCGGAGCTCAGCGTCACCTGGACTACTGGGATCGCCTCTTCATGGAAGCCCGCGGCCTGATGGAATCCCAGGCCGGCCCCGAAGAACGGCGGGACATGGTCCAGCAGTTGAGCCGCCTGATGCTGACCCGCAACAAACGCCTGCTGGACCTGATTCGCGCCCACCTCTCCCTGGAAGACCTGCTCCGGATCAAGGAGCGCATGATCGGGACCGGTTTTATCGGCGGCAAATCGGTGGGCATGCTGCTGGCCCGGAAAATTCTGACCCGGGACGACTCCTTTGACTGGCAGAACACGCTGGAACCCCACGACTCTTTTTACATCGGCTCGGACGTGTTTTACTCCTTCATCGTTCAAAACGGCTGGTGGCAAACCTTCATGGCCCACAAGACCCGGGACGGCTACTTTCCCCGGGCCGCGGAACTCCGGGAAAAAATACCGCGGGGCCGCTTTCCCGAGGAGATCGTGGAACGCTTCACCCTGATGCTGGAATATTTCGGCCAGTCCCCCATTATCGTGCGCTCCAGCAGCCTGCTGGAAGACGCCTTTGGCAGCGCTTTCGCCGGCAAGTATGACAGTTTTTTCTGCGTCAACCAGGATTCTCCGGAAAAACGCTATCAGGAATTTGAAAGCGCCGTGCTGCGGGTTTTCGCCAGCACCATGAGCGAAGACGCCCTGACTTACCGGCTGCACCGCGGCCTGGATCAATCCGACGAACAGATGGCCCTGTTGGTGCAGCGGGTTTCGGGGGCTTACCATAAATCCCTTTTTTTCCCGGAACTGGCCGGGGTGGGCTTGTCCCACAACCCTTTTGTCTGGAAAAAAGACATGAACCCCCGGGCGGGCATGGCGCGCCTGGTCTTCGGCCTGGGCACCCGGGCCGTGGACCGGGTGGAAAAAGATTATCCCCGCATCGTGGCCCTGGATGATCCCCTGGTCAAACCGCTGACCGGAATGAAGGACGCGCGCCGCTTTTCCCAGCGCTTCGTGGATTTACTCAACCTGGAAAACAACCGGCTTGAAACTGTTTCCCTGGATGGCCTGCTGGAAAAAGACGTGCCGCGGCAGCTTGACCTGATCGGCGTCCGGGACAGCGAAGCGGAGCAACGGCTGCGGGATATGGGCCGGCCGGCAGAGAAGCTGTGGGTGCTGACTTTTGACCCCTTTTTGTCCCGGACCGCTTTTGTCGACCTGATGCAACGACTTCTTGCCCGGCTGGAGCAGTTTTACGAAAATCCGGTGGACGTGGAGTTCACCCTCAACTTTGACCGGCACCAGGCCATACAGATCAACCTGCTGCAATGCCGTCCCTTTCAAACCGTAAGCGATCACCCCGACCAGATACCGCCTGCGGACATTGACAAAAAAAACATCATCATCCGGGTTTCCGGCAACTTCATGGGGGGCGCCATCCGTCGATCCGTTTCCCGGATTATCCTGGTGGACCCGGAACCCTATGCCGCCCTGTCCGTGTCTGAAAAACACGGCGTGGCCCGGCTGATCGGCAAGCTCAACCGGCTCAACCAGGGCCCGGACCGGCAGCCGACCCTGCTGATGGGACCGGGCCGGTGGGGCACTCAGTCGCCGTCCATGGGCGTGCCGGTCCGTTTTTCCGAAATAAACCAGGTCACCGCCATGGCCGAGATCAGTTACCAGAGCGGCAGCCTGATTCCGGACCTGTCGTTCGGTTCTCACTTCTTCCACGACCTGGTTGAAACCGGCATCTTCTACCTGGCTATTTATCCCGAAAACAAGGAGGTCATTTTCAACCGGGAGTGGATCTACGCCCAGCCCAACCTGCTGCCGTCCCTGGTGCCGAAAAGCCTTCGCCTGGCCCACGTGGTCAGCGTGGTGGACACCTCCCGGACCGGTTTCACTATCCAGTCCGACCTGGCCGACCAGAGCGTCATCTGCCACCTGGAAGCCCCGGCCTCATGAAATATCCGGGTCAGCGGCAGCCTTATCCAGCACATCCCGCACGGCCCAGGCCAGATCCCGGGCCACAAACGGTTTATTCAGGTACTTCTGAATCATGGTCTCTTCAATATTGCTTATCCGCGTATCATTGCCGGAACACAGTATAACCGGCAAATCCGGCCGTATTTTATAAATTTCCAGGGCCAGTTCGGTGCCGGACATCTTCGGCATGACCGTATCCGAGATAACCAGACTGAAAGCCGCCGCTCGCTGGCCAAGCAAATCCAGCGCGATCCGGGCATCTGTGGTTGTTTCGACTCTATAACCAAGTTGCTCCAGCAACTGCCGGCCACTGTCAACCAGCTGGGGATCATTATCCACCAGCAGTATCAGCCCCTCGCCACCAGGCAGCCTGGTATCCGCCGAAACTTCTTCCCACTCTTTTTCGGCAGCGTCAACTATCGGCAGATAAATCCTGAAAGTGGTGCCGGCGTCCACCCGGCTGCTCATTTCCACAACCCCCCCCAGGCTGTCCACTATACCGTGAACCACCGACAAGCCGAGACCGGTTCCCTCTCCATGAGGGCGGGTCGTAAAATAGGGTTCAAAAATACGATCGCCCACTTCCGGTGACATACCCGCCCCGCTGTCTTTGATAACCATCCTGGCAAACTGCCCCGGGGAAACATCTTTATGTCCGGGCAGGTCGTCATTATCAAGCTCGACCACGGCCAGGCTGACCAGAAGCGTGCCGCCTTCACCCATGGCCTGAATGGCATTGGCGCACAGATTCATGACCACCTCGTGAATCTGGGTCGGATCAGCCATGACATTGATCGGATAAGCGGCGATATCGCGGTCAATCTCGATGTTGGCCGGAGCCGTGGCCTGAATCATTTTCAGAACCTCTTTAACAATGGGAGCTAACTGCAACGGCTTTAAACTTTCCCCTCCCGGCCGGCTGAAAGTAAGAATCTGGCGCACCAGTTCCCGGGCCCTCATAACCGCTTTACGGATCTGCCGCAGATTCCGCTGGGAGCGGGTACCATCAAGAATTTCCCCCATAATTACTTCTGTGTAACCCATGATCGCGGCCAGAATATTGTTGAAATCATGAGCTATGCCTCCGGCCAGCGTGCCGATTGCCTCCATTTTCACTGACTGGCGGAGCTGTTCCTCCATATTTTTCTGTAAAGTGATATCACGGATAAAATTGAGAATGGCCGGCCGACCGTCCCAGGTAATGCGCACGGCATTGTTTTGCATCCACAGCATCCGGCCGGATTTGGTAAACACCCGGAAAGAGTAGGTTGCGGGAGCTTGTTCCCCCTTTATCCGCCGCAGATAGATATCCCGCAGCTGAGGAGAGTCCTCCGGATGAATAAAATCCATAAAAGATCGGCGGGATAACTCCATCGACGAATATTCCAGTAAGGCCACCAGCCTGGGGTTGACGAATTTTAAAACCTCGTCCTGGGCGATACAGATGGCGTCGCTGGCATTATTGACCAGCAGGCGATATTTTTCCTCGCTTTCCCGCAGGGCCTGTTCGGCCTTCTTTAAATCGGAAATGTCCCGGGTAATGGTGGCATGATAGCGGACATGACCGCTCTCGTCACCGATGAAAAAGATATCGTTCAAAGTGGAAATCTGAAACCCCTTTTTGTTCTGAACGATCATCTCTCCTTTCCACTCGCCGTCGCGATGGACAACCGGCAAAATACTGTTTTCCATCCACTCCCGGGTATCCTTATCATAATAATCGGTCACATATTTCCCCCGGAGCTGCTCCTGGCTGTCTTCACCCAGAATCCGGGCCATGGTGGAATTGGCATAAACGACGCGTCCTTCCTGATCGGACCAGCCGACACCTTCGCCGGAACTTTCGATAAAACGACGAAACATCTTCAGTTGCTCCTCGTTTTGCCGGCGTTCGGTGATATCTCGAATAATGCCCCGGAACCCGGTGGCCCTGCCCCGGCTATCCCTGATCAGCGTCACCGACACATCCACAAACAGGCTGGAACCATTTTTGCGAAAAATCTTATATTCCAGGCTCCGTTTCGCCTGACCGGTCCGATATACCTCGTTAAATTTTTTCTTGATATAGGCAGCGGTTTCTTCGTCCATATAATCACGATAATTCAGACCCATCATCTCATTGCGGGTGTAACCGAACATTTCACACAGGGCCTGATTAACGAGAATGGCGTTCCCGGGCAGATCACACTCATAATAGCCGTCATTAAGGCTTTCGATAATACCGGTCTGTCTTTCAATATTTTCCGACAAAGCCTGGCGCGCCTGCTGGCGTTTGTAAAACAGGTCATCCACATCAGACTTGATCAGATCAATGGCGTCATAGACCGGCTTCATTGGATCACGATCAGATTTCAGGGAAGATTTCCGGGTAAAATCAGGATGACCCTCAACTTCCCAGTTTATCCTGCCCAGGTAATCAAGCAAATCATTAACGAGCCGGGGGCTGCTTTCCTGACCGGCCTGGTCCTGATTCAAAAAAAACAGGGCCCGGGTAACGCCCGTTTCATAATTTTTAACGGCCAGCACCGGGAAAGGATTCCGAAACAGGTGCCGGCCAACGTTCAGGGCCAGCCTGATCTTGAGGGGGGCGTTGATAACGATAAATCCCAGCAGCCGGTGACGGTCATTCAGGTAACCATTGGCCGTCTGTTGCCGGACAGACCGGGTCAGGACATCATCGACCCCGGAGGCGTCCGTCAACTCCACGAAAGAGGCCTTTTCACCGATCATCTCCCTGATCACATCCTGCCTATGCCGGAACAAGGCGGCCACGCTCTCTTTTTCAGGAGAACCGCTGGGAATAACGAACAAAATCCGGTCACCGATAAATTTAAAGGTAACCTGATAGGTATCCGAAAGTTTTATGTTCGTCCATTCGGGCTTGCCGGTTATCGGCAGATCACTGACGGGACAGGCCCCCAGATTATTCTGGTGGCCGTCACTTTGTTTGTGAGGAACTTCCATGACGCTTCTCCCTCAAGCCGGGCAAGAAATGGCACCAGGCTGAATCCAACCTTTCACCTGATCCGGCGGCTTCCCTCTTCTTTATTACACCCATATTAAACGATTTTCAAGTTCGCGGCGGAGGCCGGGGCTCCCCCCCCAAACTCCCCGGACTCCCCGGACTCCCCGGACTTGCCGGTTGCCCCGCCAGGGCAAATTGTGTACACTGTTGTTAAAAACGGTTTTAATGACCGGATTTTCTGACCCGGAGAAATCATGCGAGATCTGGCCCGGCTGGCCCATCTGGCCCGCCAACTGGAACATCAGACAGCCGCCTGTAAACGTTGTGGGATATGCCAGTCGGTTTGCCCGCTGTTTCCGTTCACCCGTATGGAAAAAGATATCGCCCGCGGTAAAATCGCCGTGCTGGAAGGAGTTATGGCGGAAGTGGTGCGGAACGCCGGGACCGTCCTGACCCAACTGGAAAACTGCCTGCTGTGCGGCCGATGCGCGGCGGCCTGCCCCAACGGCGTTGACACGGCGGCCATATTTTTCAAGTCCAGACTGTTGCTCAGGGAATATCTGGGCATGTCCCCGGCCAAAAAATTCTTTTTCCGGCAGATCCTGGCCCGTCCCCGGCGATTTGACCGGGCCGCCCGGCTGGCTGAAATAATCCAGCCCCTGTTTATCAAACCGGCCGGCGATTCCACGGCGGCCCGTCCCCTGCGGCTGCTTCCCGCCGGGATATTATCCGGCCGACAGGTCCCCGCCCTGGCACCGGTACCATTGCACCGTTTACGCTCCACACCCGAGCCGGAAGCTCAGACCACGGCCAGGCCCGCCCGGGTGCTCTTTTTCACCGGCTGCCTGATCGACAGGATTTTTCCCCGGGTCGGCCAGGCCGCCCTGGACGCTCTTGAATTTCATGGCTTCCAGCCGATCCTGCTGAAAGATGAGGCCTGCTGCGGTATTCCAGCCCTGTCCGCCGGTGACCGACCCGCTTTTGAACGGCTGCGAAAGCATAACCTCCGGCAACTGGCCGGACACGAATTTGACTGGCTGGTGACAGCCTGCGCTACCTGCGCTTTTACCATCAAAAAATTATGGCCCCGTCTGATCGATTTCGATAATCCCGAGGCACCGCTTATTGCGGAGGCAACCGCCAAAACCATAGACATCACCGAGCTGCTCGCCTCCCAGCTGCCGGATGTGCCGCCCGCTAAAAACAACCATCCGGAAGCGGTCACCTATCACGATCCCTGCCATCTGAAAACATCCCTGGGAATTTACGAGTCCCCCCGGCGATTAATCAACGCCTCCCCGGGGTACCGGCTGATGGAAATGGAGGGAGCGTCTGACTGCTGCGGCATGGGCGGTGGCTTCGGCCTGGCTCACCACAGCCTGTCGGAAAAGATCGGTGGTTTGAAACGGGACCATATTCTGGATACCGGTTGCCGGATGGTGGCCACCTCCTGCCCGGCCTGCATGATCCAACTGTCCGGTATGCTGGCACCGGTCACCGACCGAAAAATCGAGGTCTGCCATCCCGTCGAATTGTATATGCGGGGAAAGTTGAAGAACGACGGTCCGCCCCAAAGGCTTTAACCCGAATATTTCACGAATCGATTGGGTCTTTTTAAGAAAACATCCCCCTTGATTATCCCCAGTTTATCCGCAGATGATAATGATCGCCCAGGTTGACCAGATCCGAGGTGACCCTCCTTTCACCGGAAATAACAGCCAGCTCATGCATGACTCCCAGAACGGAATACATGATGACGTCGGCCACATCCTGCCCCCGGATTTTTTCGTCGACCACGGTGTAGGCATCCACCCCGCCTTTTTTCTTGATCACCTGATTTTTTTCCGAATCTTTATAATCGGTGCTGAAAAAAGATTTTCGCCGCGTCATGAACCTCTCTATGGTGATGGCCGGTTCACCGGGCACAATAATATTTTTATAGATTTCGGCCATGTTTCCCGCCGTCAGCCGCCCATAGGCCAGACAGGCCTCAAAATCCGACTGGCCGATGACCTTGAACACCGCCAGGGATAACCGGTAGAAAAAATCGTCCGGATACCAGGAAGAAGCCATGACGTCGCCGTCGACAAGATCCCAGTCGGCGGGCGTCAGATAATCGTCCCAGTTCAAGCTTCGCTCCGCCCGCACCTGCTTGACCAGGTCAACCAGGATGGTTCCTTTTACCTGTAGACTCATGATCCTCCCTCCCCTCTTATTAAAAATACGTAAAGAATAATTGATCCCTTTAAAAAAATATTATAAAAAAATTAAAGAAGGGTCAATATACTAATCCATATACTAATCCAATAGTACCGAAACGCTTAGGCCATGGGAAACAACTACTCAGAAATTATCCACGCCAACCTGGACATCTTTTATCGTAACCGCCCGGAAGATGAGCCGGAGCGCCGCCTGCCGGCCAGCCGCGAGCAGGACCGGTTCCATTTCATGGCCTTCGGCGAACATTGCCAAATATCACCCGGCGGGATCCGCCTGAACGGAGAAAAGATTGATGATCCACGCGGCATTATCATATCGCTGTACGCCCGTGGTGCCACTGACAGTCCCTGTGTCCCGGAGCCGCTTAAAGCTTACCGGGAATTTGATAATACCATGCCTTACGCCGGAGCCTTTCACAGCCACACCGAACAAATTCTGATTCCCCGCGCCGGGGAGATAATCGATCGGAAAAAAATCATTATTAGAAAACTGGACGGAACTCAGGCCCCGCCATCCGTTGGAGGCGACGGCTCCTTCCTGGTTACCCCCCTGCCTAAAATCAAATTATGTTATATTATTTATGAAGCGGACGAGGATTTCGAGGCCGCGGTCACCTGCCTTTACTCGGCCAACGCCGATGAATTTCTGCCGCCGGACGCCCTGGCCGACCTGGGTGAGTATACTTCCCGGAAAATAGCCTCGCTATTAACATAATAAAGGAGGGATATCATGATAGGCGCCGTTGCCGGAGACATTATCGGCTCGGTTTATGAGCACCGTCCGATCAAGACCAGGGACTTTCCGCTTTTTGATGACAACTGCCGGTTTACCGATGATTCGGTGCTGACCCTGGCCGTGGCCTATGCCATTGTTGAAGGAAGGTCCTACCAGGAAGCCATCCGGGCCATCGGCCGGGACTACCTGAACGCGGGTTACGGGGGATATTTCCTGCGCTGGCTGACGACGGAGAATCCCCGTCCCTATAACAGCTGGGGCAACGGCGCGGCCATGCGGGTCAGCCCGGTGGGCCTGGCTTTTGATTCGGAGAAAGAAGTACTGGCGGAAGCGGAAAAATCAGCCCTCATCACCCATGATCACCCCGAAGGGATCAAAGGCGCCCAGGCCACGGCCCTGGCTGTGTTCCTGGCCCGCACCGGCCATGACAAAGAGGCTATCCGTTCCCGGATAAAACAACAATCAGAATATGACCTGGACCGGACCCTCGATCAGATCAGGCCCGGCTACGGTTTCGACGTTTCCTGCCAGGGCACGGTGCCGGAGGCCATCATCGCTTTTCTGGAGGCCGGTTCTTACGAAGATGCCATACGCAACGCCGTTTCCCTGGGCGGCGACAGCGACACCCTGGCCTGTATTACCGGCGGCATAGCCGAAGCTTTTTACGGCCGGGTTCCGGAACCGATCGTAACCAGGGTGCGTGAGCTGCTGACACCGGATCTGTTGACCATCATGGATCATTTTAACCGCGAATATCCGGTTAACCGCCAATAACCGAAACAGGAGGTGCGTTATGCTGGCAAAAATTTTAATCAAACGGCGATTCAAGGAAGGTCACACCCTGGAGGTGATTGCTCTGCTCCATGATCTCCGGGCGGCGGCCATATCCCAGCCCGGCTACATATCCGGGGAAACCCTGATGGGATATGATGATCCGAAAACAATCCTGGTTATCGGCACATGGCAGGACATGAAAAGCTGGGAACAATGGAAAAACCACACCAGGCGCAAGGAGTTTGAAGCCATGATAGATATTTACCTGTCAGAACCGGCCGTGTACGAGGAGTACATTCTGGGCACCAGGGGCGCCTGACCGGATGAGCTCCAGCGGCCTGCCGGTAAAAAAATTTTTTCCGGGCCGGACAATCTCTGACGGCTTCGTAAAAAGTCCCTACCTCGTCATTCCGGCGAAGGCCGGAATCCAGAACTATTTGATTTTACTGGACCCCGGCCTCCGCCGGGGTGACGCAATAAGGGAAATCCCGGCTTTTTACGAAGCCATCATTTACGAAGCCGTCATCTTTTACTGTCCGTAATTTTTCCGCACAAAATCATCCACCTGCCGGGCCACCTCCTCCGGCAGAGCAGAGGCGTTATCAGTGGTGGGAAAAACTCCGGCTTTAACCTCGTCCACGTAGGCGGCAAAAGCTTCCCGGTAGCGGTCACCCAGGTTGTCATAGGCTTTGGCGTGCCGGAAGATCCGCTGGGATAATCCCAGAATATCGCAATAGACCTGGACCTGGCCGTCGCAATAAGGACCGGCCCCGATACCGATGGTGGGAATGGAGAGCAGGCCGGTAATCGACCGGGCCAGTTCTTCCGGAATCAACTCAAAAACGATCATCCCCGCCCCGGCTTCCTCCAGTCGGCGGGCAATCGCGATCAACTCCCGGGCGCGCTCAAAATCCCTGCCCTGCACTGAGGCTTTGGCACCGTCGGTCTGGGGGGTGTAACCGATATGGGCGCAGACCTCGATTCCGGCGGAGGCGACAATAGCCACCTGCTCCGCCACCTCTTCTTCGCCTTCAATCTTAACGCCATGAGCACCGGCCTCGATCAGCCGACTGGCGTTGTCCAGGGCGAGAGAACCGGTTTGGCAGGACTGATAGGGCATGTCCGCCAGGACGTAGGCCTGTTTAACGCCCCGGGCCACGGCCCCGACATGGTGCAGCATATCCGCCATGGTCACTTGAATTTCGCTGTCATACCCCAGCATATTGCGACCGACGCTATCACCGATCAGGATCACATCCACCCCGGCCTGGTCCTGAAAAACCGCCGTGGGATAGTCATAGGCGGTCAACATGGTGATTTTGGCGCCCTGCTGCTTCCGGGTTTGAAAAGCTTCCATCGTATTCATAGCGGCCTCCTTAGAAGAAAAAATCAGAAATACCTCAAATGACTTGATAAGTTAAACATAACTCTTTATCAGAA
>JBKHHL010000232.1:0-2668 GCA_046539175.1 Desulfosudaceae bacterium | reverse complement strand
GTGAATTTTTTTGACATATAATAGATTGAAATTCAATAAACAGCCGGTTACACTTGTCTTTTAAAAATAGCTTAAAAATACTTGATAACTATTTGAAATTTATTGATTAACCAACGATTGTCGAAAAAATTCATGAAATATTCGGGCTAATTTAATTCAGGAGGAACATATCATGTTTCCGTCTGTTCTGGTGGTCGATGACGAACCTTCCATTCTGCAGTCCTTAAAAGGACTGCTGACCGACGAAGGTTTCGCGGTTTTTACCGCCGCCAACGGCTATGAAGCCTTGAAAACCATGGAGGCTGAATCGCCGGACATAGTCCTGCTGGATATCTGGATGCCGGGTATTGACGGCATCGAGACCCTCAAGGAAATCAAGGAAAATCACCCTAACGTGCCGGTCATTATCATTACCGGTCACGGCACCATTGAGACAGCTGTTAATGCCACCAAAATCGGTGCTTTTGACTTTATTGAAAAGCCTCTCTCGATTGACAAGGTCATCGTGGAAATTCACAAGGCCTTGGATTTCATGAGGCTGGAAGAGGAAAATCGCTACCTGCGCAAAAAAGCCTTGAAACAAAGCTCCATTGACGGCACCAGCCCGGCCGTGCTGGCCCTGAAAAAACAGATCATGGCTGCCGCTCCCTCCGACGCCTGGATACTCGTTACCGGCGAAAACGGAACCGGCAAAGAAATGGTGGCCAGAATGATTCACACCCTGAGCAACCGGGCGGAAGAGCAATTTATTGACATCAACTGCGCCGCCATCCCTGAAAACCTGATTGACAGCGATCTGTTCGGCCACGAAAAAGGAGCCGTGGAAGATTCGGCCACCAAGTCAACCGGAAAAATAGAGCTGGCCAACAACGGCACCCTCTTTTTAGACGAAATTTCCGACATGAATTTAAAAACCCAGGCGAAACTGCTGCGGGCGCTTCAGGAGCAGAAATTTCAGCGTCTTGGCAGCAGCCGCACCGTCTCTGTTAATATCCGGGTTATCGCGGCCACCAACAAAAACCTGGCCGAAGAAATTGAGCAGGGGCGCTTTCGGGAAGATCTCTATTTCCGGCTTAACGTTATTCCCATTAAGGTACCGCCCTTGCGGGAGCGCCTCGAAGACATCGGCATTCTCTCCGAGGTTTTCCTGGAAAAGCAGTCTCAGCAAAATAACACCGGCCTGAAAAAACTGGACCCGGGCGCCCTGGAGCTGCTTTCCGCCTACAGCTGGCCGGGCAACGTCCGGGAGTTGAAAAACCTCATGGAACGGCTGACCATCATGACGGATAAAAAAATTATCAAAGCCGGCGATCTACCGGCGCCGTATAACCCGAAAAAAGCGGTCGAACCGGATATGCTGGAAACACGTCTGTTCGCCGGGGACAACCTGAAAAGCGCCCGGGCGGACTTCGAAAAAGCTTTTATCAAAACCAAATTGAGTCAGCATGACAACAACATCACCAAAACAGCCCAAACCATCGGAGTCACCCGGAGCTATCTGCACCAGAAGATCAAAACCTTGGATGAAAAATGAGCCTGAAGGTCATCGGCGGCGGATTTAAAGGAAAAAAGCTGGTATCCCCCCGGGGGCTGACCGTTCGTCCCACGGCCGGCCGCGTCCGGGAAGCGATTTTCAACATCCTGGGCGCAGCGATTGATCAGACGGTCGTCCTGGACCTGTTTGCCGGAACCGGAGCGCTGGGTATCGAAGCGCTCAGCCGGGGAGCCGGTCGGGTGGTTTTTGTGGACAGCAGCAGGGCTTCCCGGGATATCGTCCGGCAAAACATTACCGCCTGTGGAATTCAGGAGCAGTCTCTTGTCCTGGGCCGGGACGCCACCCGGAATCTGTCCGGTCTGCTTCCGGATCTGTCCGTTTTTGACCTGGTCTTGATGGATCCTCCCTATCGGAGCGGCATCTCCGGCAAAGCCTTGCTGGTCCTGGCAAAAAGCGGTTTCATCTCTTCCGGCACCATTATCATTATGGAACACGGCGCCAAAGAAGCAACCGGCAACGTTCCGGATTGTTTCTATCAGACGGATCGACGAAAATACGGGGAAACCATTGTTTCCTTTCTGCGATATGTGGTACCTTGATGTTCATTTTTTACGGCACCGCCAACTTCAGTTAAAGCGACGTGAAAAGGAGCGCTTCCATGAAAATTGCTGTCTACCCCGGTTCGTTTGATCCCATCACCAATGGTCACCTGGACATTGTCAAACGAGGGCTTCTGATATTTGATAAAATCATCGTGGCGGTCCTGCACAACGCCGCCAAAAACTCCTTGTTTACCGTCGAGGAACGATTGGAAATGATCGACCAGAGCCTGGCCGAAGCCAAGGTACACCAGGCCGAGGCTGACTCTTTTAACGGACTTTTGATTGATTATGCCGAACAAAAAGGCGCCGCGGCGGTATTGCGGGGCATGCGGGCCGTGTCTGACTTTGATTATGAATTCCAGCTGGCCTTGATGAACCGGCGATTAAACCGCAGCATTCAAACCGTTTTTCTGATGACCGGGCTGCGCTGGATTTATACCAGCTCCTCGATTATCAAGGAAGCGGCCTCTTTTGGCGGTAACGTCAGCGGCATGGTCCCGCCCATCGTGGAAAAGAGGCTGGCGGAACGCTTTGGACACGAACAGTCCTGATCGTGGACCACCACCGCTAG
>JBKHHL010000231.1:0-2669 GCA_046539175.1 Desulfosudaceae bacterium | reverse complement strand
TATTGTCCCAAAACGAATTTGTGGTTTCATGGGAAACCGTTTTTCTTCGCGCCTTGACCCTTTCGGGGCCGCCTGGAACCGGCGGCTGAATTTCTCGAACTCGGGCTGACCGGAATTTCAACAAATGTCATTATTTCAGACCCTCAGACAGCGAGAAATTCTTACGCCGCCGTTTCCAGGCGGCTTTTCCCAAAAGGCTCAAACGGCGCTCACAAAAACGGTTTTCCATGAAATCATTTTGTTATAAGCACAGGCCATAAAGGGGGCTTGATTTCCACCATGGTTATCGGGCCTAATAAATTCAAATTGTTGTATAACAAAAAGTTGTTTTTTCAGTTTATTTTGGACAATAGTGAAAATTGCCCTTATTCCGAAAATACAAAATGACAATTTGCAATTTTGAAATGACTGCCAGATGCAGTGCAAAAAATTTAAATATCATGAAATATCCGGGATAAAGGTATCGGAATGACGAGGCCGGGACTTCTTACGAAGCCTTCAATTCAGGTATTAAATAGTGTCCATCCATTTCACATGGATGGCACCATCTGGTGTTTCCAATCCAGAAATGTGAATTTTTTCGCAAGGTCAAGGAAAACAAGGGGTTGCGCGGAGGCGTACTGGACGTACGCCGCACAAGCAACCCCGCAGTTTGACGTAGAGATTGCGGAAAAAGGCCATTTATGGATGGAAACTAAATACATTCCCGGCTATTGTCTGTATCACGATTTGTCGGGGGTCAGGCCGGCCACGGCCAGGAACCGGCCGGTACGGCCTTCAGCGCGATAGGAGAAGAAAAGGTCGGTCCGGCAGCGGGTGCATATACCGGCGGTTTCAATATGGTCTTCCGCAACACCGGCGGATGTCAACTGGTCCCGGCTGATGGCCCAGAAATCAAAATGATGATCAGAAGGATGATCAGAAGGATGATCAGGGGAGTGAGCGGGGGCTTTATATGACCACAGTTCCGGCGGCAGCTCCTGCCGGTAATTGACAAATTCGGCGCAACAGGGCCCCAGGGAGGGGCTGATGCCGGCCCGGATATCACCCGGCCGGGAGCCGAACTCTTCCTTCATGACACCGATGGTTTTGCCGATAATATTGGCCACGCTGCCGCGCCATCCGGAATGAATATTGGCCGCGACCAGTTTGACCGGATCAAACAGGATAACCGCCTGGCAGTCGGCCAGTTTTATGCCCAGCAACAGGCCGGGAATATCTGATACCAGGGCGTCTCCCTCAAGATAATCGGCGCTGTTCAGATCGGGCGGCCGCTCCTTTTTGAAAACCCGGATTACGGTGCCGTGGACCTGCTTCACGGAGATGAAACGGTCGTGGTCAAAACAGCCGGATACGGCGGCCCGGTTCTGTAGCACGTCCTCCGGCCGATCTCCCGCGGCGGTTCCCAGGTTGAGACTGTCAAACGGCGGCGAACTGACGCCGCCCTGACGCGTGAAAACACCATGGTCCAGGCCGGGGCAGTCGGCCAGGCAAGGAAATTGAAGCAGAGGCAAGCCGTGGCGGATGGTTGATCTCATTATTTACCACCTGTCTGGTGAAGCTGCTGTTTCAGTCAAATCCCACCCAGATGGTCAGTTCGTCCACGGCGGCCCGGCCGCTGTTAACCTGGTTGGCCGGAAAATCAGGATCCGGATGGCCGATGGCGATGGCGGTGGAGATAACCTTGGACTCCGGAATCCGGGCGTGTTGACGCAATACCTCCGGATAGTGGACGCCCTGATCCTCGATGCAGGTCCCCAGGCCGGCGTCAGTGGCGGCCAGACATATCATCTGCATGACGGCGCCCAGGTCAAGCAGGGGCCCGGGTTTGGTAAATACCTTGTCATAGGTGATAATAATAGCCGCCGGAGCGTCAAAGAAACGGTAACCGCGCTCCATCCAGTCCAGGCGCTTGTCCGGATTGTCCCGGGGAATTTTCATCAAGGTGAATAGCTGCTTGCCCAGGTCAACCTGACGCTGGCGAAAGACGCTGTTTTTCGGCCAGACCGAGGTGCTGTGTTCCGGTTGAGCCGTCTTCCCCGACCGGAGGCGCTCGATGTTTTCTTTCTTGATGGCTTCCAGCGGCTCGCCGCTGACAACCACGAAGGTCCAGGGCTGGGTGTTCATGGCCGAGGGGGCGTAACGGGCCAGGGACAGGATTCCCCGCAGGGTTTTGACGTCGACCGGATCGGGTTTGAATCGTCTTATGCTGCGGCGGGCTTTGGCGGCTTTTTTCAGTTCCATAACAATCCTTTAACTTGCGTGTTGCGGGGTTATACTTTCGGTTCGGCAAATAACAGCGGTTTTGTGATTATCAGAAGCCGGATATTTTTATCTGGTTATTAAACCCGGCTCAGGCCACGACCACCTTTCCTTCGGTACCCGCCAGCCCGGCGGTAGCATTGCGGGTGTCAACCACCAGGCGGGCGTGCCTGACAATGAATTCCATGTCATATTGACTGTGATCGGTCAGGATTATCACGGCGTCGGCGTCAGTCAGAGTTTGTTCATTCAGCGCCACGGAAGTCAGGTCAAAGTCATATTTGCGGGTGGCTCGTAAACGGGGAATCCAGGGGTCATTATAGGTCACCCGGGCGCCCTGTTCAAGCAGTCGTTTCATGATCGGATAGGACGGTGATTCCCGGTCGTCATCCACGTTTTTTTTATAA
>JBKHHL010000085.1:0-11125 GCA_046539175.1 Desulfosudaceae bacterium | reverse complement strand
CCGGCCACCTTTTCCACATTCGGCAGGTGCAGATCGGCATAGCCGGTATCCAACTGCCGCATCAGGGGTTGTTTGTAAAGCGGTTCCTGGTAACGCTGACGGAAACCGATCCGGTTGTCCTGAAGGTATTTTTTTAAATCATCGATGGTTTTGCCCGACTCTTCTTTGACCATCACCGGGCACCAGAAATAGGTGTGCCGGACATCTTTGCCCGGCACCGGTACATGGGCCCAGGGCAGCCGACGGACTTCATGCAGGAGGTATTCCGAATTTTCAATCCGCTTGCGGTTGAACTCCTCCAGCCTGCCCAGCTGGACCAGGCCCATGGCCGCTTCCATTTCCGTCATGCGGTTGTTGAACCCCAGGCGGACATGGTCGTCCCGCCCGGCCATGCCATGACTGCGGATTGATTTGGCACTTTCGACCAGGTCGGCATCGTTGGTGGTGATCAGGCCGCCCTCGCCGGTGGTCATGTGCTTGGTGGCAAAAAAAGAAAAGGCCCCGGCCCTGCCGATACTGCCCACCCGCCGCTTCTGAAATTCCGTGCCATGAGCCTGGGCACAATCCTCCAGAAGGGGGATATCACGCGCCTCGGCGATTTCGGAAAGCCGATCCATCTTGGCGGCGGCTCCGAACAAATGAACCGGGATAATGGCTTTGGTCCGGGAGGTGATTTTTTCCTGGACGCTGTCCGGCGACAGGCACAGGTCATCCAGATCAATATCCGCGAACACCGGCACCGCGCCCAGGTACAGCACCGAGGAAACGGTGGCGAAAAAGGTCAGCGGCGGGACAATCACTTCGTCCCCCTTGCCTACGCCCATTGCTTCCAGGGCGATGAACAGGGCGGCCGTGCCGCTGCTGACCGCCACGGCGTATTCGGTGCCGATATAATCCGCGAACCCGCGCTCAAAAGCGGCCACCTTCGGACCGGAAACATAATTGCCTGATAACAGTACTTCACGAACCGCCTGGCATTCTTCTTCGCCCACCAGGGGTTCGGCCACTTTAATAAACGTATCAGCCATTCGGTTCCATATTCCTTATACGTATTTGAAATTATTATTCCTGTATTTCCAGGAATCCCAATCCATGTCCAGGGACTCAAACTTTTCCACCAGCTCGTTGATCCCGTCGGCCACGCTGTACTCGGCTTCCCAGCCGATGGTGTTCTTCAACCGCTGACAGTTGATCTGGTAATCCCGGCGATCGGTCGACTTTTCGTCGCTGATTTCGATGGTGGACTGGGGAAGCCGCTGCTGCACGATCTCGGCAATTTCCCGGACCGTCTTGTTGTTGGTTTCTTCGCCCAGATGAAAAATTTTCCCGTCCCGCATGAACCGGGGCGCGTCGAGGGTCTGCACCAGGGCCCGGGCGATATCCCGGACATGAATCAGGGAGCGATACTGGGAGCCGTCGCCAAAAATCGTCATCCGGCCGGTTTTCCAGGCCTTATAAGCGAACAGATTGGTGACCAGATCCAGACGCGGCCGCGGAGACCAGCCGAAGACGGTGGTCAGCCGCAAAACCGTGGGATGAAAATGGGAGATTTCCCGGGCCCGGTCGAAAATAACCTGTTCCGACCTTAGTTTGGCGTGGGCGTACTCGGACAAAGGGGCTACCGGCGTGTCTTCGGTTACTTCCTGGTACAAGCCCTTGACATTACCGTACACCGAGCAGGAGGAGGCATAAATAAAATCCCGGACCAGGTCCAGCTCGGGATCAGTGCAACAATTAATCAGGGTGCGGGTGCTTTCCACGTTGATGGAAAAATGGGCTTTATGGTTACTTTTGCAGGCGAATTCTCCCACAATACCCGCCAGATGAATTATGGCGTCAACCCCTTCCAGGGCGTAAATGATATCCCGGGAGTTCCGGCAATCCCCCTCATGAATGTCAATGCGGTCACCAAAGGGCTCCACCGTTTCCCGGCCCCAGTTGAACAGGTCGAAGACCACCGGCCGGTGACCGCTTTTAAGTAACTCTTCAATAACCAGAGATCCGATATAACCGGCCCCGCCGGTAACCAGTACCTTCATTAAACCCCCTTTTCCAAGCGCGACAATAATTTTTAATCGCTACGATACTGGACAATATGAATTCCCGCAAGAGATTTGTTAAAGGGGAGGGCTTGTCTATGAAAAATTTAAGAAAATGGTGGGCGCGACTGGACTTGAACCAGTGACTTCTACCGTGTCGGGGTAGCGCTCTAGCCGACTGAGCTACGCGCCCGTATTGCTTTTAACGCGGGACGAGGATGCCGCGATGGATGCTATAATGAAACAGCCGGCCCGCCGGTGTCAAGGAAAATCAGCAAAAAAGCCGTTTGACACCCCGCCGGGCCGGAACCGCCAGGAGACAGCGAAGTTATATTTTTTCCAGCTGGTACTGACGATTGCCCAGGCCGAGCTCTTCGGCGTAGGCCAGCTGGATTTCCCAGTCAATGTACGGATACAGGCCCTTGATCTTGTCCCCGCCGGCTTCCCGGTTTTCCTTGAGGCAGGAGCCGGGCAGGGCCGCCTCCTGGTTGATCATGTCCACGCAGGCCTGATCAATGGCGACCGGGTCTTTTGAAGCCAGGATGCCGATGTCCCGCACTACCGGTGAATCATTGTAGGGCACGCAGTCACAGGCCGGGGCCACGTCGGTGATAAAATTGACGTACAATGTCTTGCCTTCCTTCCCCTTCAGGACGCCCTCGGTATATTCCACCATGTTTTCCAGAAAGACCGGCACTGACTGATCCCACTGGATCTGAACGGCGTTGCCGGGACAGACCACAATGCACTCGCCGCAGCCGATACAGGTGTCGGCGTCGATGACCGCCTTTTCCTCTACCAGGGAGATGGCGCCGACCGGGCAGTGTGAGACGCAGTCGCCGCAGCCGATACATTTTTTGGTTTTCACCCGGGGAGAAACCGTGGAATGCTGGGCCAGCTTGCCCCGCCGGGAAGCGGAGCCCATGCCGACGTTCTTGATGGCGCCGCCGAACCCGGACAGCTCATGCCCTTTGAAATGGGCCACCGATATCAGGGCGTCGGCCCGGGCGATTTCCGTGGCCACGTAAACCGTTTCAAACCGCTTCCGGTTAACAGCCACCTCCACTTCGCTCCGTCCCCGGAGTCCGTCGGCAATGACCAGGGGAGCGCCCACCACGGAATAGGCGAACCCGTTATGAATGGCCGTCTCCAGATGATCAACAATATTGCTCCGGGAGCCGGCGTAAAGGGTATTGGCATCGGTCAGATAGGGCAGCGAGCCGATCCCCTTGAGGATATCAACAATTTTTCTTAAAAAAACCGGCCGGATATAAGCAGTGTTACCCAGTTCCCCGAAATGAAGTTTGACCGCCGCCAGATCCCTTTCCGCGACCACCTCCCGGATGCCGGCGGTTTCGACCAGTCGTCCCAGTTTAGCGACCAGGTTCTCCTTGAAACTGGCTGAAAGATCGACAAAAAAAACCGTGCTTTCCATAACTCCTCCTTATCCCGGATTATGCTTTATGAGGTCCGGTTTATGAGATCCGGTTTATGAGATCCGGTTTATGAGGTCCGGTTTATGAGATTCGGGCCAATCCTATGACGGCAATACGGCATCAAAGGCGTTTTTATAAAGATCGGCCACTTCTTTTTCTATAAAAACGACATCAAACCTGACCTTCTGGTCGGTCTGCCGGGTCTTTTTGAGATAATACAGCGCGGTTTGGGTGATTTTTGCCATTTTGGCCCGGGTAATGCTGGCCTTGGCGCCGCCATAATGCTGGCTCCGGCGTGCTTTTACTTCCACAAAGACCAGAGCGGGGCCGTCCCGGGCGATAATGTCGATTTCACCGCAAGGAGCCCGGAAATTACGACAGATAATGGTGTAACCCTGTTTTTTTAAATATCCGGCCGCGAGCTGCTCGCTTCTTTTGCCGTAGCGCTGGGATCCGTTCAGCATAAGGATGTAAAGACTTTTTACGAGTTCGTCATGGCCTGACCCTGAAACTGGCCCGGTGGATGGGAGTCGGCCCCAGTTCCAGAACCGCCTGCCGGTGGGCTTTGGTGGGATATCCCTTGTGGGCCGCGAATCCGAACCCGGGATAATCCAGGCTGTAGCGCTCCATCATTCGATCCCGGGTGACTTTGGCGACAATAGAGGCGGCCGCTATGGAAATGCTGGCGCTGTCCCCTTTGACTATGGTCTCCTGGCGGCCCTCCCAGGATATGGCGGTATTGCCGTCCACCAGCAGATAGTCCGGCCGGGGGCAAAGATTTTCCACCGCCATGTTCATGGCCAGCAACGAAGCCCGCAGAATATTAAGGCGGTCAATTTCCAGGGGATCGACAATCCCGATCCCCACGGTAACGGCTTCCCGGTATATCTCCCGGTACAGGTCGAGGCGCCTTCCGGGAGACAATTTTTTAGAATCGGTTACCAGGGGATTATTAAAAGCCGGGGGCAACACCACCGCCGCCGCCACGACCGGTCCGGCCAGCGGACCGCGACCGACTTCATCCACCCCGGCCACAACCGAAAAGCCCTTTTCCATCGCCCTGGTTTCAAATGTTCGCATAGGCAAACCAACCTTGACAAAATGCCATGGTCCCGACCGCGAACCCTGGTTTTACCGGCTCCGGTCTTCCGGGATCTTGGCCGCTTTGCCGCGCAGCTTCCGGAAATAGTAGATCCGGGACCGTCGGACGCGCCCTTTTTTCATTACTTCAATCTTGTCGATGGATGGTGAATGCAACGGAAAAATACGTTCCACGCCAATTCCGAACGAAGTTTTCCTGACCGTAAAGGTGGCGTTGGTACCGCCGTTATGACGCTTGATAACCACCCCTTCAAAGACCTGGATGCGTTCCTTTTCTCCTTCCCGGATTTTGACATGCACCCGGATGGTATCACCGGATGAAAAATCAGGAAGATCGAGCCGTATCTGCTCGTTTTCCAGTGCCTGTAACGCTTTCATAATTATGCCTCCTGAATAAACGATTAACCCGGATATTTCATTAATTTTTTCGACTATAGTTGTTAATAAACCTCAAATGGTTATTTATGATGGCTTCGTAAAAATGATACTTATATCTTATTTGCTATCAGCCTGTCCAGTATGATCGATGCCGCCGACCGCACTGACAAATGATTATAATCGCTGCCGGCCTCTATCGGTGTCAAAACCGGGTAACCTTCCGGCCCCAGGACCTCATCGGCCAGACCCCAGGCGGTGCCGAAAACCAGCAGCACGGGCTGCCGGGTCAAAAGCGACCGCAATTCCTCAAAATTCATCTCCGGCTGCCGGGACCGGGCGCTGGTAAGCACTATTGCCGGTTCCTGCCCGCCATTCCGGACGATATCGTCACGGGTATCGTCAAGGGTGCGCTGAACCCTGATAAGCGCCATGGCCTCGGCCCGCTTCGGGTTATACCGCGACCCGCCGCCGGCGGTCCAATGCGTCACGATCCGTTCCACCAGAGCCTGCTGATCCTCCAGCGGCGTCACCACGTAAAAACCAGCCGCGCCGTAAGTTCTGGCCGCCCGGGCGATATCATGCAGATCAAGGTTGGTCACCGCCGAAGCGACGACTTCCCCGCTCTTGTTGATAACCGGGTAATGCAGCAGGGCCAGATACAACTCAGCCGGCGATGATGGCTTCAATGTCACGGCACCATTTTTCCAGTATCCGGCGCTCCCGGTTTCCGATCCGCTTTTGGCGCAGCAGGTCCGGCCTGTTTATAAAAGTTCGCCGCAGGGAACTCTCCATTCTCCAGGTGTCGATCCTTTCATGATCCCCGGAAATCAGGACCTCCGGCACCTCCTCGCCTGCGAAAACAGCGGGACGGGTATAATGGGCATGCTCCAGCAGACCGTCCTGAAAGGTTTCCCGCGCCGCTGACTCTTCCCCGCCAAGCACCCCGGGAATAAGCCGCGTGACCGCGTCAATAATAATCATGGCGGCCAGTTCGCCGCCCGTCAGAACATAATCTCCGACCGATATCTCATCGGTCACCCATTGCTCACGAATTCTTTCATCAATTCCTTCGTAACGGCCACAGATAAAAATAAGGTCCGTTTCCCGTTCGGCCAGTTCGGCCGCCACCGCCTGCGAGAAAAGGCGGCCCTGCGGAGACAAGAGAACGGTTCTGGCCGCCGGCTTCTCCTGTTGGGCGGCCCCGATGGCGGCCGCCAAAGGCTCGGGTTTCATGACCATGCCGTTGCCCCCGCCGTAAGGCCTGTCGTCGACCTGGCGATGCCGTCCGGCGGCGTAGTCCCTGATATCAATGCTGCCGGCGGTGACCCGTCCGGACTCGATGGCCCGGCGGACGATGCCGTGGCTGAAAAAGGAATTGACCATCTCCGGAAAAATCGTCAATACCGTAAAATCCATGATTGCCCACCTATTCGACCACGTCAGGCAAAGTTACCCGTATTATGCCGGCAACGACATCCACCTCCTCAATCACCGATTTGACAGCCGGAATCAGGATCTCGGCCTGCGACTCCGGTTCAACAACAACGTAAACGTCATTGCCGCCGGTCGGAATAATGCCGGTGACACTTCCCAGAAACTTTTCCTCCCGGGTGAAAACCCGCAGCCCGATGATATCATCCCAGTAATAGGTGTCGTTCTCAAGAGCCGGCAAATCCGTCCGGGATATTAAAATGGCATGGCCGGTGACTGCTTGCGCCTGTTCCCGGCTGGTTATTTCCTGGCAGGACATTAAAAAAAGACGGCCATGAGGCTTACACCATCTGACCGTACAATTTATTTGACGACCATTCGGCGACTTTTCCAGCACCAGGCGCGTGCCTTTTTCCAGTTCCAAGGAATCGTCACCAAAGAAAGAAACTTTTAAATTGCCCTTAATGCCGTGGGCGCCAGTGATCCTGCCCAGCGGCAGGTAGTTAGCGGTCGCCGCCATAAAAAAACAACTATTCAACTATTTCCAGCACAGTCCGTTTTTTTAACTTAGCGGAAGCGGCGCTGAGCAGCGTGCGCATGGCCCGGGCGGTCCGACCCTGTTTACCGATAATTTTACCCAGGTCTTCCTTGGCCACTTTCAGTTCCAGCACTGATGTCTGACTGCCGTCCACCTCCGTCACCGCAACCTGATCAGGATTGTCAACAAGCGCTTTAGCAATATGCTCGATCAGCTCCTTCATAGCCCCGTCTCCTTTAATGTCAGTTCAAATTGACAATAAATACCAACTATCGGCAATCCACCTTTTAAAAAATCCACGCACTTGCCTGCCATGAAACAGTATAACGGATAAAAACGGATAAAGTCAAAAAAAGTAACTCCGGGACCTGCCGGCTAAACAGTAACGCCCTCTTTTTTCAGAATACTTTTAACCGTGTCGGACGGGATCGCGCCCTGGCCCAGCCAGTATTCGACCTTTTCCTTTTCCACGGTTACTTCCGCCGGTTCGATTCTGGGATTGTAGGTCCCTACCCGTTCCAGGAACCGGCCGTCCCTGCTGAATCTTTCGTCGGCGACGACAATACGGAAAAACGGTTTCTTCTTTCTGCCAAACCTTGCCAAACGTATTTTAACAGCCATTTAACTCTCCTTAAAACGGCAACATGCCGCGGCTAAGACCGCGCCTGCCGCCTCCCTGGTTAAGTTTTTTAACCATTTTCATTACCTGGGTATAATTTTTGAGCAGCTTGTTGACGTCCTGGACCCGGGTACCACTGCCCCTGGCAATCCGCTTCCGTCGGCTGCCGTTGATTATGCCATGCTTTCTTCTTTCCTCGGCGGTCATGGAGTTGATAATCGCTTCGATCTTGACCAGCTCCCGGTCATCAACCTCCAGGTTTTTAAGCTGCTTGGACTTGCCCATCCCGGGAATCATCTTCAACAGATCGCCCAGGGAACCCATCTTCCGGATCTGAACCATCTGATCGCGAAAATCATCCAGGGTGAACTCGTTCTTCTGGAGTTTTCTTTCCAGTTCGGCGGCCTGCTCTTCGTCAACCGTGGCCTGGGCCTTCTCAATAAACGAAAGAACGTCTCCCATCCCGAGAATGCTGGAGGCCACCCGGTCGGGATGAAACGGCTCCAGAGCGTCGGTTTTTTCACCCACCCCGACGAATTTAACCGGTTTGCCGGTGACCGCCTTGATGGAAAGCGCTGCGCCGCCGCGGGCGTCACCATCCATCTTGGTCAAAACAACGCCGCCCAGATCAAGCTGGTCGTCAAACGACTGGGCTATGTTAACCGCGTCCTGCCCGGTCATGGCATCGGCCACCAGCAGGATATCAGATGGTTGCAGGGCCTTCTTGATACGCGCCAGCTCATCCATCAGAGCTTCATCCACATGAAGCCGGCCGGCCGTATCCAGCAGCAACGTCCGGCAACCCGCCTGATGGGCGGCCACCCGGGCCTGCTGACAGATATCAACCGGATCCATGTCCGGGGTGGAGTCAAAAACCGGCACATCCACCTGGCGGGCCAGCGTCTGGAGCTGCTCAATGGCCGCCGGCCGGGAGACATCCGCCGGCACCAGATAGGGCTTGCGGTTTTCTTTTTTTAACAATACCGCCAACTTGGCGGCCGTGGTCGTCTTACCCGAGCCCTGCAGTCCGACCAGCATAATGGAAACCGGCTCCTGGCCGGTCAGGACCAGCTCCTGCCGGTCACCGCCCAGCAGCCTGGTCAACTCCTCGTTGACGATCTTGACGACCTGCTGTCCGGGGGTCAGGCTTTCCAGTACCTCGGCCCCCAGGGCGCGCTGCTTGACATCCGCGATAAATTTTTTGGTGATCCGGTAATGGACGTCCGCCTCCAGAAAAGCCATGCGGACTTCCTTCAGACCGGCCTCGATATTGCTTTCCGTCAGCTTGCCCTGCCCTTTCAGCTTCTTGAACACAGAGTCCAGCCGACTGGTTAAATTCTCAAACATAATGGTTTCCCGCCAACTTCGGCTTCAAAAAAATCATGCTCACTTAAATCTTGTTAAAATATATAATCTTATGACTTAAGTCAAGAAAATTATATTTCTTGCATATTTTAACAAATTTCTTTATTACCGGAAACAGGACCTGCCGGATTGTCCGGCGGGTCTTGTGAATATCCATAATAAGGACAGACCATTGCCGGCCACGACTGCCAGACACGATATCAAGGACTATTCCCGGCAGGACCTGATGGACTGGTTGAGCGGACGGGATATCGCCTCCTACCGGGCCGACCAGATCATGCAATGGATTTACCAGCACCAGGTTGACAGTTTTGACCTGATGACCAATATTTCCAAGCCTATCCGGCTGATACTGAAGGAACACTTTACCATCAGGCGCCTGGCCATCCGGGAAACCCGCGTTTCGTCGGATAAAACCAGAAAATACCTTTTTGAACTGGACGATGGTCATTATATCGAAAGTGTCCTGATTTTCGAAGAGGACCGGGCCACGCTGTGCGTCTCCACCCAGGTGGGTTGCGCCCAGGGATGCCGCTTCTGCCTGACGTCCACCAAAGGATTTATCCGCAATCTGCGACCGGGTGAAATTATCGGTCAGGTCCGGGATATGGAAAAGATCATCGGTACGGAAAGCCGGCTGACCAACATCGTGCTGATGGGCATGGGGGAACCGCTGGCCAATTACGACAATGTCTTAACAGCCTTAAACACGATCACGGACGGCGACTGCGGTCTGAAATATTCCACCCGGCGGGTGACCCTGTCCACGGCCGGTATCGTGCCGCGCCTGGCTGAACTGGGCCGGGCCACCAGGGTCAACCTGGCGGTTTCCCTGAACGCCACCGACAACGAGACCCGGGATAGGCTCATGCCCCTCAACAAAACCTATCCCATTGAATCCCTGCTGGAAGCCTGCGCCGCCTACCCTCTTTCCAAACGACGCAAAATCACCATCGAATATATTTTGATCCGGGGCGTCAATGACTCCGAAGCTGACGCCCGCAGGCTGATCCGCCTGCTGCGGCCTGTCCGGTGCAAAATCAACCTGATCCCGTTCAACGAAAATCCCGCCAGCAAGTTCCGACGTCCTGACGACGATACTATCCAGCGTTTCAAGGATATGCTGCACGACCATAACTACACCGTCATGACCCGCTTGAGCAAAGGCGCCGATATTTCCGCCGCCTGCGGTCAGCTGGAGGCCGATATCCGTCAATACCACCCCTGAGACGATAATATGGAACAGATCGAAACCGAAGTAAAATTTCACGTGGCCGACACCGGAGAATTGCACGAACGCCTCCTGGCCTGCGGAGCGGTGCCGCGAGAAACGGTTTTTGAAACCAATCTGCGATTCGATGACGCCGGCCAGAGTCTCCTGGCAGCGCGGCAGCTGCTTCGCCTGCGGCGGGACAACCGGGCCGTCCTGACCTTTAAACAGGCGCCGGACCGGCACAACGCGGCCCGGGCGACCGATTTTAAAATGTACAATGAAATCGAAACCGTTGTCGATGATTTCGAAGCCGCCCGCAAGATTTTGGGCGCCCTTGGATTTCAGGAAGTTCAACGGTATGAAAAGCAACGGCGTACTTACGTGGTGGACGATACCGAGTTGTGCCTGGACACCATGCCTTACGGCGTGTTTCTGGAAATCGAGGGGGATAAGGCCGCCATACGCCGGCTGGCCGACTGCCTGGGATTGTCCTGGGAGCGACGCATTCTGGCCAATTACCTGGAAATGTTCGAACACATAAAAGAAACCGCGTCCCTGCCGTTTTCCGACGTAACTTTTGATAATTTTAAGCGGGTGACGGTGGATATACCGGACCTGCTGCATAAATTTGAGGCCGTCAATACCTGACGGCTTCGCAAAAAGTCGGGATTTTCCTTATCGCGTCACCCCGGCGGAGGCCGGGATCCAGTAAAATCAAATAGTTCTGGATTCCGGCCTTCGCCGGAATGACGAGGTAAAGACTTTTTACGAAGCCATCATTGATGTACTCGTAAAAAGTCCAAATTGGGATGGCAAAGTAAAAAGTTCAAGATCAAGGCGCAGAGTTTTTCGAGTAATGCAGCGTACTTAGCAGTACGTGAAATTTCGAGAAAAACGCTGCAACAAAGATATTGGACTTTTTACGAAGCCATCATTGAAAAGCATTATTTTAATGAAATATCCGGGTTAAGAATCCACCTTGATATCAACATCAAATCCCTGCTT
>JBKHHL010000084.1:0-11149 GCA_046539175.1 Desulfosudaceae bacterium | reverse complement strand
CGAGCAGATTGCCGCCGCCAAGGCTGATGGCGTCACCTTTTTCAAGTTGCCTGAATCGGAGATGGAGACGTTACGGCAACAGGCGGAAACCGTCTATGAAGAATTCAGCGACAAAATAAATAAATTACACGAAGGCGACACTTACCGGCCTGATAACTACCTGCAGGAGGTTCGGGATTATCTGGAAAACGGGGAAGAGGCCGACTCCGAAGAAATGTAGGTTTGGCATTATTAAACCTGAATGGTGATGTTGATCCGTTGATGTCGATCCGTTGATGTCGATCCGGGGAGGCTGATCTTTTTTTCAGCCTCCCTTTTTTAAATTGACTGACTGGTGCCCGGGGAAAAGGCATGCTGGAAAAAACTTTACGGGTTTTAGACAGAATTCTCTCTTTTTTTGAATCCTGGACTCTTTTCGTGTCGGTCATGGTGGCCCTGCTGTCTTTGTTTGCCAACGTTATCTTACGCTACGGGTTTAATTATTCCCTGGCCTGGTCCGAGGAATTAATCCGGATTGTCATCATTTATACTACCCTGATCGGCTGTAGCGCGGCTGTTAAAAACGGCTCCATGATCAAGATCGACGCCCTGGTGCAACTGGTTCCGGGAGTGAAAAAGCCGCTGTTCTACTTCAGCAATCTGGTAACCCTGATCTTTGCCGCCATGATGATGTATTACGGGTGGCAGATAGCGGCCCAGCAGAACCTGAGTCAGCAGGCCACTATTATCATGAAGATTCCATATATATATGTATTTGCCATGTTGCCGCTGATGGGCGGGCTGATGTTTATACGGACCTTGCAGGTGGTCTATTTCGGCCTGACCGGCAAGGATGTTTTCGGCATTCCCGATGATAATGATAATGGCTCCGCCGTTGTTGACAAGACTGAGTGAACCGGTTCCGACCGGATTGAAAGCGGTCAAACCGCAAGGACAATAACTGCATGGAAATTAGTTACCTGATTGTTCTGCTGATACTGCTGGGAACCATGGCGGCCTACGTGCCGGTGTTCATGTGTCTTTTTTTCACGGCCGTGCTGAGTTTTCTTTTCTTTACCGACCTGCCGGTTATGCTGCTGGTGCAGACCATGCTGCGCAGTCTGGATAATTTCGCGCTGGTGGTGGTTTTATTTTTTATCCTGTGCGGCAATATCATGACCGCCGGATCCATTGTTGACCGACTGACCAAATTCGCCAATGCCCTGGTCAGCTGGCTGCCGGGCGGCCTGGGCATGGCCGGAGTCCTGGCCTGCGGTCTGTTCGGGGCGATTTCCGGGTCCACCGTGGCCACGGTGGTGGCGCTGGGTTCTTTCATGATACCGGCTCTGATTGAAAATGGTTATGATGAGTCTTACACCCTGGGAGTAATGACCACTTCCCCCAACCTGGGGGTGATCGTGCCGCCCAGCATCGGCATGATTCTCTACAGCATGATCAGCAATGTTTCTTTGGAAGGACTTTTCTTGACGGGCTTTGTGCCGTCGTTTCTGATCATTTTCGGCGTCTGCGTTTATACCTACTTTTTTTTCCGGAAAGACAAGCTCATCGAACGCAAGCCCATTCCCGGTGCCAGGGAATTTCTGGCCGTTTTTCGGGAGAGTGTCTGGTCATTGCTGCTGCCGCTTATTATTTTCGGCGGTATTTTTTCGGGTATGTTTACCGCCAATGAAGCCGCGGTGGTAGCCTGCATCTATGCTTTTTTCGTGGAGCTTTTCATTCATAAAAGCTTAAAAATTTCTGCCGTCAAACAGATTACCGTCAGTTCGGCCGTTACTTCGGCGACTCTGCTGATCATTGTGGCCGGGGCCACCTGTTTCGGCCGCTACCTGACCCTGGAGAATCTGCCCAATCAGATCACCAGCGCGGTTGTCTCCAGCATCCAGTCGCCGGTTATGTTTCTGCTGGCCATGAACGTGCTGCTTTTAGTCATCGGCATGTTTATGGACATTATTTCGGCCACCCTCATCCTGGGACCGGTGTTTCTGCCCATGCTGCACGCTTTCGGAATTGATCCCATGCATTTCGGCTTGATTATGACTGTTAATCTTGCTATTGGATATTGCACGCCGCCCATGGGCGTCAGTCTTTATATCACCGGCGCCATCGCGGATCGGGATATTATTTTCGTTTCCAGGGCGGTGATGCCGTTTGTTATCATTCAGCTGATTGTGCTCGGTTTTATAACCTATCTGCCCGGGGTTGTTTTATGGCTGCCGCGGGCGCTGGGTTTTCAGGGATAATTTTGGCCAGACAATTTGAATAACGAGTTGAAAAGGAGTGAAAAAATGACAGCAAAACTGATCAAGGGAACGGAAATCCGGGAAGAGATTCTCGAAGAAATTACAGCCGAAGTAAGTGAATTAAAGGAAAAGCACGGCCGGGAACCGGGCTTGGTGACCATCCTGGTCGGGGAAAATCCGGCTTCCATGTCTTATGTTACCCTCAAAATCAAGACGGCCCATCGGGTGGGTTTTAAGGAGGTTCAGGATTCCCAGCCGGTGGATATTTCAGAGGCGGATCTGCTGGCTCTGATCGACAAATATAATAATGATGATTCCATTGACGGCATTCTGGTGCAGTTGCCCCTGCCGGACCATATTGATGACAAGAAAATCCTGAATGCCATTGATCCGGACAAAGATGTCGACGGTTTTCATCCCGTCAATGTAGGTCGGCTGATGATAGGCGGCAATGAAGTCAAGTTTTTGCCCTGCACTCCGGCTGGTATTCAGGAGATGATTATTCGCGCCGGCGTGGAAACCAGCGGCGCGGAGGTAGTGGTGGTCGGTCGATCCAATATCGTCGGCAAACCCATCGCCAACATGATGCTTCAGAAAGGCCCCGGCGCCAACTCTACCGTGACGGTGGTGCATACCCGTACCAGGAACATGGAAGATCATTGCAAACGGGCCGATATCCTGATCGTGGCCGCCGGTGTCCCCGGCCTGGTCAAGCCGGAATGGATCAAGCCGGGCGCCTGCGTCATCGATGTCGGCGTCAACCGGGTCGGTGAAAAGCCCAGCAAAAAGGACCCCAACAAGATGGTGGCCATCCTGGAAGGGGACGTGGACTTTGACGCGGCCAAGGAGATTGCCGGTTCCATTACCCCGGTACCCGGCGGTGTCGGTCCCATGACCATTACCATGCTGATGAGAAACACCCTCAATTCCATGAAATTCAAACTGGGATTGATGTAGCATTATAAGCAGGCGCCGGCTTTGCCGTTACCGGTAAAACCGGGGCCTGCTCATGCCTGGTGGTCGGCGGAGAAAAGTCTGAAGATTGTTTTTTGGGGTTGACAAAGAGCGGTTAATAAGTAAATATTAATATTTGATGTTATAGCTGAGCGGGAATAACTCAGTGGTAGAGTGCAACCTTGCCAAGGTTGAAGTCGCGGGTTCAAATCCCGTTTCCCGCTCCATTTTTTTTGGGCGGCATAGCCAAGTGGTAAGGCATCGGTCTGCAAAACCGACATTCACCAGTTCGAATCTGGTTGCCGCCTCCATGATTCTTCTCCCCTATCGTCCTGCTTCAGAATCCGGCCATAATTTAAATGTTTATTGTGAATGTCATATTATGACGAGTGCTGAATCACACCTGCTGATTTGCCTGCAAGCCGCAGTTCGGGCTGGTCGGGCCATCATGTCGGTTTACGAATCCGATTTTACGGTTGAAACCAAGTCCGACCAGTCTCCGCTGACGCTGGCTGATAAGCAGGCCCATGACATTATCGCCGCTTTTCTGCAACCCACCGGTATTCCGGTTTTAAGCGAGGAAGGCCGGCAAATTGAGTTTAAAACCCGTCAATCCTGGAGTCGACTCTGGATTGTGGATCCTCTTGACGGCACCAAGGAGTTTGTCAACCGTAACGGCGAGTTTACGGTCAATATCGCCCTGGTTGAAAACGGCCGCCCGGTGCTGGGGGTTATTTATGTGCCGGTCAAACAGATTCTTTATTTTGGCGCCGTCGGGATCGGCTCTCATAAAACAGATGACAGCCTCTTTCTGGAGGGGATTTCGGCGGGCGAGCCGGCCTCTCGGGCAGATATCATAGCCCGGTCGGTCAGGTTGCCCCTGGTCTTGCCTTCCCGGCGGGTGCCGGCCATTGTGGGCAGCCGTTCCCACATGACCGAAGAGGTGGAAGAATTTGTCGAAAAAAAACGCGCCGAATACGGCGAGGTAGAGTTCGTCGCGGCCGGCAGTTCTCTGAAAATCTGTCTGGTAGCCGAAGGAACCGCCGATATCTATCCCCGCCTGGGCTCCACCATGGAATGGGATATCGCCGCCGGCCAGGCCATCGCCGAAAATGCCGGGGCGAATTTTTATTGCTATGAGACCGGGCAGAAAATGCGTTATAATAGAGCAGATCTGAAAAATCCCTGGTTTGTAGTGGAACGGCCTATGCCGGCGTCAGCCTCTTCCAGCCAGATCCACGCCAAACCATGAAAAATCCCGGGTAGGGGGTAAAATGCTGTTACCCGTTGTTCTCGCCGGCGGCTCCGGTACCAGGTTGTGGCCCTTGTCCCGACGGTTGTATCCCAAGCAGCTCATGGCCCTCAGCGGCACGGCCACCATGTTGCAAAATACCCTCAGGCGCCTGTCCGGTTTGTCCGATGTTGATCATCCCATTGTTATCTGCAATGACCATCATCGTTTTATGGTGGCGGAGCAGCTTCGCGCCGATGGGATTGAAGCAAAAGCCATTATCCTGGAACCGGTTGGTCGGAACACCGCCCCGGCCGTGACGATAGCCGCTATCCACGCCCTGGAAGAAGATCGGCAGGCGGTGCTGGCGGTGCTGCCCGCGGACCATTTTATTCGTGACCAGAACTCTTTTCAGGCCGCCCTGACAGCCGGCCGGCGACACGCGGCCCGGGACAAATTGATTACTTTCGGAGTTGTGCCGACCGCCCCGGAGACCGGTTACGGGTATATTAAAAAAGGCCATCAGGTTTTGGCTGTCCATGATTCGCCGTCCGAAACGCCGGAAGCCGTGAGGATTGAAGCCTTTGTGGAAAAGCCTGACGTGGAAACTGCCCGGCAATATCTTGAGTCCGGTCAATATTGCTGGAACAGCGGTATATTTATGTTCAAGGCCGAGCGATTGCTGGCCGAGATGGAACGGCTGGCCCCTGATATCGTCGTCGCCTGTCAGGAATCAGTCGATAACGGCCGCTCTGATCTTGATTTTTTTCGGTTGGAAGAAACAGCCTTCAGCAGGTGTCCTTCTGATTCCCTTGATTATGCTGTTATGGAAAAGACCGACCGCGGCGTCATGATTCCTTTTGAGGCCGGCTGGAACGACCTGGGATCCTGGGAGGCCTTGTGGGATGTGGGCGACAAGGATGAACATCGTAATGTGCTGCTCGGTGACGTGGTTTGTCACGATGTCAGCCGGTCATATCTCCGCGCTGATTCACGCTTGGTGGCGGCAGTGGGCATTGAAGATCTTATCGTGATGGAAACCGCGGATTCGGTCCTGGTCGCCCCTCGTGCCAGAGCCCAGGACGTTAAACACGTGGTTGACCGGTTGCAGCAAAAGGGCCGGCGTGAAGCCCTTTCTCATAAAACCGATTATCGACCCTGGGGCAGCTGTGAAAGTCTGGTGGTTGATGAACGTTTTCATGTCAACCGCCTGACGGTCAACCCCGGTGGCAAGCTGGCCCTGCAGAAACACGCCTTTCGCGCGGAGCATTGGGTGATTTTGGCCGGCCGGGCGCGCGTCACCAAAGAAAATGAGGTTTTCAGGTTAATGGCCAACCAGTCGGTTTATTTTCCGCCGGGAACCCGGCATCGTCTGGAGAACAATGACTCAACCCCGCTGGAGGTCATTGAAATCCAGACCGGTGATATTATCAGTGAGACTGATATTGAGCGGCTGGAGGATGTTTACGGGAGGTAAACCTGACCCGGTTATTTCCGGGTGCCCCACCCAAGAGTATCATGGCCATGAGTTTCATGAAAAATCGCAGGCAGACACGCTCTTTCAGGGTCGGCGACGTGCCGGTCGGAGGAGACGCGCCGGTGACGGTCCAGAGCATGACCAACACCGCGACTTCCGATGTTTCAGCCACGGTCGCTCAGATCAGACGGATCCAGGAAGCCGGCGGAGAAATTATCCGGGTAGCCGTGCCGGACATGGCCGCTGCCGAAGCGATCACCGCCATTAAAGAACAAATCCAAATTCCTCTGATCGCTGATATCCATTTTAACTGGAGACTGGCCGTGGCCTCGATTGATGCCGGCGCCGACGCACTGCGCCTTAACCCCGGCAACATCGGCGGTCGGGCAAAAACCATCAAGGTCATAGAACGGGCCGCCGGAGCGGGGGTACCCATCCGAATCGGGGTTAATTCCGGTTCGGTGGAAAAGGATCTTCTTGAAACTTATGGCAGCGCCACGGCCGAGGCCATGGCTGACAGCGCTCTGCGCAACCTGGCCGTTTTTGAAGAAGCCGGCTTTGCTGATATCAAGATTTCCATCAAGGCTTCGGACGTGGGCCGCACGGTGGAAGCATACCGGCTGGTGGCTCAGCGATGCGATTATCCGCTTCACGTGGGTGTCACCGAGGCGGGTGGACTAGTCTCCGGTCTGGTCAAGTCTTCTCTCGGTATCGGTCTGCTCCTGGCAGAAGGTATCGGAGATACCATCCGGGTGTCTCTGACGCGCGACCCGGTGGAAGAGATCAGAGCCGGGTTTGAAATTTTAAAAGGCCTTGGTATCAGGCGGGTGGGACCGGAATTGATATCCTGCCCCACCTGCGGCCGCTGCCGGATTGATCTTTTTGCCATTGCCGAAGAGGTAGAGCGTCGGTTGCTGGGTGTGCGGGCGCCCGTCACGGTGGCCGTCATGGGTTGCGTGGTTAACGGTCCCGGGGAAGCAAAAGAGGCCGACCTGGGTATCGCCGGCGGAGACGGGGCGGGAGTATTGTTTAAAAACGGTGAAGTCGTCAGTACCATTGCCGAAGACGGCCTGGTCGAGGCTTTGATGACGGAAGTTTTCGCCTGGGCTGACCAATGGGAGAAACAGAAAGAGAAAAAGGAGCAAAATGGGTAAAACAGAAGAGGCTGCTATTTCCCCCACCCGGGCTGAAAATTACGCCGAGTGGTATCAACAGGTCATCAAAGCGGCTGACATGGCGGAATCGTCCCCGGTGCGGGGATGCATGGTTATCAAGCCCTGGGGATACGAGCTCTGGGAGAACATCCGGACTGTTTTAGATGCCATGTTTAAAGAGACCGGTGTGCGGAACGCCTATTTCCCGTTGTTTATTCCCATGTCATTTCTGGAGCGGGAGGCCGATCACGTGGAAGGATTTGCCAAAGAGTGCGCCGTGGTTACCCATCACCGACTGGAAAAGGCGGGTAAAGGCTTGCGACCGGCGGGTGAGCTGGGAGAGCCATTGATCGTCAGGCCAACTTCGGAAACCATAATCGGGGATGCTTTTTCCCGTTGGGTCAAAAGTTACCGTGATTTGCCCGTATTGATCAACCAGTGGGCCAACGTGGTGCGTTGGGAGATGCGCACCCGGATTTTTTTGCGGACCAGTGAGTTTTTATGGCAGGAAGGCCATACCGCCCATGCTACCGAAGCCGAAGCCATCGACAGGATGGTTCACATGCTCGACATCTACGAAATCCTGGCCCGGGATTATCTGGCCATCCCCGTTATCAAGGGTCGTAAAACCGAAACGGAACGGTTCCCGGGCGCGGTCGATACCATGTGCATCGAGGCCATGATGCAGGATCGGAAAGCCCTGCAGGCCGGAACTTCTCATATGCTGGGTCAGAATTTTTCCCGGGCCTCGGACATCCGCTTCCAGACGGAAAAGGGGGATGAAGCCTTAGCCTGGACAACTTCCTGGGGAGTTTCCACCCGCCTGATCGGAGGACTAATCATGTCTCATGCCGATGACGACGGCATGGTCATGCCGCCTCGGATAGCGCCCGCTCAGGTAGTGCTGCTGCCCATCATCAAAAAGGAGGCCGATCGCCGGTCAGTTATGGACTTCGTGGGCAACCTGGCCGCCCGCTTGAAAGATATCTGGTATGCCGGCCGGCCTTTGGGGGTGGAGGTTGACACCCGCGATATCGGCGGGACCCGCAACTGGGACTGGATTAAAAAGGGCATTCCTCTGAGGGTCGAGATCGGTCCCCGGGATATTGAAAAGAATTCTGTTTTCGTGGCTCGCCGGGACCGTCACCATAAAGACAAGGAATCCCTGCCGGTAGACCGGTTTACGGCGGAGATCGCCACTATTCTGGACAGTATCCAGGAGGCAGTGTTTGAACGGGCTCGGACGCGGACTGAAAATCATACCGTGGCTGTCTCCGATAAAAATGATTTTTACTCCTTTTTTACCCCTCGTAATCAGGAAAATCCCGAGATTCATGGCGGATTCGCCTTGTCTCCCTGGTGCGGTTCAGCGGCCTGTGAGGAAAAAATCAAAGATGATCTGTCGGTTTCCATCCGGTGCGTCCCCGAAGATAAAGCCACGCGGCGGACGGAAGGGACGGCCTGCGTCGGTTGCGGGCAACCGGCCGCGTTCCGGGTTATCTTTGCCAAAGCTTATTGAACCACGGACTTGTTATGATTTTTTATCCGGTTTTTAACGGCCCGGGCTGGCGTAAATGATGCCATGATACGTATTTCCGACATACTGGATACTATTCAGGAGTTTAATCCCGGTGCGGACGTGGATATCGTGGAACGGGCCTATATCTATTCCGCCCGGGTTCACGAGGGCCAGGTCCGTCTGTCCGGGGAGCCTTATCTTTCTCATCCCCTGGAGGTAGCCGGCCTGCTCGCGTCCATGAAGCTGGACAGCGTCTGCGTGGCGGCAGGTATGCTTCATGACGTGCTTGAGGATACCAGTGCCACGGAAGAAGAGCTGCTGGACATGTTCGGCGAAGAGGTAACCACCATTGTCAGAGGCTTGACCAAAATAAGCAAGCTGCCCTTTGACAGCGCCAAGGCCCGCCAGGCCGAGAGTATTCGGAAAATGATTCTGGCCATGGCTGATGATATCAGGGTTGTCCTGATCAAGCTGGTTGACCGGCTTCATAATATGCGCACCCTGACTTATCAGAAAGAATACAAGCAGAAAAGAATTGCCCGGGAAACACTTGATATCTATGCTCCTATCGCCTCCCGGCTCGGTATTTACTGGATTAAAAGCGAACTGGAAGAGATCGGGTTTCAGGTTCTCCATCCTGAAAAGTTTGAGCTGATTTCCAGGCGGATTGACAAGGATAATCTCGAGCGCGAGGAATATATTGAAACCGTCCGGGATTATATCAGGGAGAAGCTGGAGGAAAAGGGACTGAATTGTGAAGTGTTCGGCCGGCACAAGCAGTTTTACAGTATTTATCAGAAAATGATCAAGCAGGACCTTTCTTTTGATGAGATTTACGATATCATCGCTTTTCGCATTATCGTTGATAACGTCTCCCAGTGTTATGAGGTGCTTGGAATCATTCATTCCATGTGGCGGCCTATTGCCAAAAAATTCAAGGATTACATAGCTTTGCCCAAATCAAATATGTATCAGTCGCTGCACACCTCGGTTTTTGGTCCTTTTGGAGAGCGGGTGGAGATTCAGATTCGTACCCGGGAGATGGATTACGTGGCCACTTCGGGCATCGCGGCTCATTGGAGCTACAAGGAGGACAAGAACTTTCCGGGTAAGGATGGTCAGGCCTATGCCTGGATTCAAAACCTGGTAGAAACTCAGAATGACGTGGATACTCCCAGTGAATTTCTGGAAAATGTCCGGCTGGACCTGTTTTCCGATGAAGTTCACGTGTTCACCCCCAGCGGCGAGATTCGAACCCTGAGTACCGGAGCCACCCCGGTTGATTTCGCTTACCTGATACACACGGAAGTAGGGCATCAATGCGTCGGGGCCAAGGTCAACGGACGCATGGTACAGCTTTCCTACCTTCTCCAGACCGGAGATATCGTGGAAATTCTGACTTCATCCAAAAGCCGGCCCAGTCGGGACTGGTTGAATTTTGTTCAGACAGCCAAGGCCCGGTCAAGAATCAGACGCTGGATCAAGGCTGAGGAACGGGAGCGCAGTATTCAACTTGGCAAGGAAATGTGCGAAAAAATGTTTCGCAAGTACCAGCTTAATTTCAATGAGTTGGTTAATTCCGGCCAGTTGACCGGGGTGGTGGAGCAGTTCGGTTTTAAAACCGTGGACGATCTGGTAGAGCACGTGGGTTACGGCAAGATCACGCCCCGGCAGGTGGTGCAGAAATTTTTTCCCCGGGGCAGCCAGATCAGCGAGGGCGGCTCCTCGTTTTTGAACCGTCTGATGGGTCGGGTGAAAAAGAAAAAGCCCACCGAAGGGGTGATTGTTCATGGTATTGATGACGTGCTGGTCAAGTTCGCCCGGTGCTGCCAGCCGGTTCCCGGCGATTCCATCGAGGGATATATCACCCGCGGCACCGGGGTCAGCGTTCACCGGAAGAATTGCGTCAATCTGCTGAAGGTTACGCCGGAAAGGCGCATTGACGTGGAATGGGCTGACAATATTCCCTCCCAGTATCCGGTTAAGATAAACATTCGTTCTTATGATAAAATGGGATTGCTGGCGGAAATAACCTCGCTCATCAGCAGGAACGGGGCCAATATCTTAAGCGCTAACACGATCACCGGGGAAGACAAACTGGTGGAAAGTTCTTTTTTGATGACGGTAGACGGAACCGAGCAACTGGACCGGATCTTCCGGGATATCAAAAACCTCAAGCCGGTCTTTGAGGTCAAGCGTTTAAATACTCTTTGAGGGCCGGACCCGGATCAGAAGGATGAAATCAGCCTTCCGGCCGGGTTAACTTGATCCGGATTTCAGGCGGCTTTAATGACAAAACCTGATTTGATACACTTGGTGCAGACGTATATTTTTTTAACCTGACCATTATGTACCGCCCGGACCTTTTGAAGGTTGGGGTTAAACCGGCGCTTGGTTACATTATGGGCGTGGCTGACGTTATTGCCGACCATTGGTTTTTTGCCGCAGATCTCACATTGTTTAGACATGATTCTTGTTAGCCTTTAAGGGTTATTTTTATATTAATACCGTAAGTCAGGATTGATGGCTTCGTAAAAAGTCCCTACCTTGTCATTCCGGCGAAGGCCGGAATCC
>JBKHHL010000083.1:0-11227 GCA_046539175.1 Desulfosudaceae bacterium | reverse complement strand
GGATTCCGGCCTTCGCCGGAATGACGAGGTAGGGACTTTTTACGAAGCCGTCAATTTTAATTGGCCGAGAGCAGTTGGGGTTTAGAGCCGTTTCCCCGGGCCAGGTCAACCGTCACCAGCTTGGAAATACCTTTCTTTTCCATGGTCACGCCGAGCAGCCGGTCCGCGAACTCCATGGTTTTTTTATTATGGGTAACCATGACAATCTGGGATTGTTCGCCTATAATCTTGAGCAGTTCATTAAACCGGAAAATATTGGCTTCATCCAGCGGCGCGTCGATCTCATCCATCAAGCAGAAAGAGGTGGGCTTCAACAGAAAGATGGAGAAGATAAAGGCAATGGCTGACAAAGCCTTTTCTCCGCCGGACAACAGGGACAAGCGGGTCAGTTTTTTGCCCGGTGGATGAACCATCAATTCAACCCCGGTCTCCAGGGGCTTGTCCGGTTCCGTCAAGACCAGTTCGGCGGTACCGCCTTCAAACAACCGGGGAAACACCTCGTTCATTTTTTCATTAATAGCCCGGAAAGTTTCCAGGAAACGCTTCTGAGAGACATTATTAATTTTATTAATCACCTTATGAAGATCATCAATGGCTTCGACCAGGTCGTCGTGCTGGCTTTCCAGAAATTCGCGCCGCTCTTTCTGCTCTTCATACTCCTCGATCGCCGCCAGATTAACGTCACCGATATTGTCCAGTTTCTGACGCAGATCAGTCAATTCCTGATCCATTTCCTCGGCGTTCTTCTCGTTATCGGCCAGGGCCTGGGCGTATTTCTGCCGGATGGAGTCAAAAGAAGCGTGATACCGATCCTCCAGGCGCTGCCTGATATTTTCCTGTTTAAGGCCGCGTTCGGATTGTTCCCGTTCCACGTAACGGATCTTCTCGGCGTTCTCTTCCCGGCGGCTTCTGATATCAGCTGACTTACGATCGCTGGCCGCTATCTCTTCGGTGATCCGGGTATACTCTGATTCTATTTCAGACAGATATTCCTCCCGGCGCTTCAAAGCCGCGAAATCATTTTGCAGGCTGCTTTCCTGCTGAACAATAGTCTCACGATCCACGGCCAGCTTATCTTCTTTGGAGTCCAGATCGGTCAGGACCTGATTCAGGCGATCGGTGGTGTCGGCAAGAAAAGATTTCAGGCGTTCCAGGGTCTTACGGTTGTTCTCCAGGGCCGCCTCGGACGAGGTCAGCTGCAGGCGCAACTCCATGGTGGTCTGATTGAACTCTTCCCAATCGTCAGCGGCTTCCCGTTGTTGCTGGTTGGTTGACTCTATCTGCTGGTTTATTTCGGCAATCTTTTGCTGAACCGCCTCCAGGGCGGCCTGGTACTGATTGATCTCATCGTCCAGATCGCTTTCCTCGCCATCCAGGTTCTGTTTTTCCAGCTCCATGACCTCCAGGCGGTTTTCAGCGTATTTCAACTCTTCTGAAATACGGGACAACTCCATTTCAAGCTCGGTTTTCTGGGTGGTCATCTGGTTGCGGTTGTTTCTGGTCTGCTGCAAGTCTTCTTCCAGCTCGCGGACGTCGGTTTCCAGGCGGTCCTGCTCCTGGCGGGCGTTAGCCAGGGTATCGGTAATCTCCTGGATGCGGACTTCCAGCTCCTTGAGCTCCTGCTTTTTGGCCAGAATCCCGGCCAGCCTGTCTTTACTACCGCCGGTGATTATGCCCCCGGCGGTAATCAGGTCGCCTTCCCTGGTGACAATGGTAGCGGGTGTCCCGCCATTGGGTTGCTGCCAGAGACGCAGGGCTTCGTTCAGGTCGCCGGCCAGGAGGACGTGCCCCAGAAGAGATTCAATGACGGTTTCATAACCGGGGCTGACTGAAATGTGATTGATCAGCAGGTCCTGGTCCGGCTTGAATTCCGGGCCGTGTTCCGATAACGCTCCGGTCTGATCGGTAAACTGTGAAACCGGGATAAAACCGCCGCGGCCGGATTGATTTTCCCGCAGGTCCTCTATCCAGGCGGCTCCGGCCTGCTGGTTTTCCACCAGGATATATTGCAGGGATTCTCCCAGCACCGCTTCGGTAGCCGTCTCATAGCCGGCTTCCGGCTTGACAAAATCAGCGGCGACCCCCAGGATGCTGGCGGGAGTCCCGGCCCCGGAACCATCTTCACCGCTTGCGGCGCGGGTCAGGACGGCCTTGACCCCGTCTTTGAACCATTCAAAACTGTCATTAAGCCGCTTGATCTCGTTATACTTTGATTTAACGCTGTTGCGCTCAATTTCCGTCTGCTGGACCTGACGGAACTGGACAGTCAGAGACTCCCGTTTGGCCTCCAGTTTCTGCTCGAGTTTCTCCACCGCCTGATCCTGTTCCTCCAGGCGCTGCTTCAGATCGGTAATGTCCTGTTGGGTCTTGTCGCGATTATTTTTCAGTCGGGTGGCGTTTCTGGCGGCATTGGTCCGTTCATTCCTGATTTCCTGCTTGCGTTTGAGCAGGGATTCCTTATTTTCCGAGGCATTCTGGCAGGTATTCTGATATTTGGCCTCGTCCGCGGACATTCGCATTAATTCGTTTTTCTGTTGGTCAAGCTGCTGCTTTAACTGATCCTGGCGTCGCAGGAATTGTTTGGCTTCCTCCTGGCGATGACTCAAAGATTCCTTGATCGATTCATACTTTTCAGTCAGGCTGGAATTGGACTCCTCGGCATCTTCAATTTCCCTGGTGATTTTATCCGTTCTTTGCTCCAGAAGGGATTTTTCCTCTTTTAAGGCTGATATCTCAACCTGAAGCCGTTCAGCCTCATTTTTTATATGGGCCAGGTCATTTTCCGTCTTATCGATTTTACGCTGCAGACTGAAGGCGCTTTCCTTGCGATCATTGATTTCCCGGTCTTTTTTCTCTTTTTCAAATTTTATGGTCTCAATGGCCGCGTCCAGCCGGCTGATTTCAGAAGCGTGCTGATTGTCAATATCCTTGAGCGAAGAGAGCAGGGCGGCTGTTTCCGACATCTGCCGGCTGTAGTCGTCGTACCTGGTCAAAGAAAGCAGTATGTCCAGTTCCTTGATGGCTTCTTTGTATTTTTTATAGCGCTGGGCCTTTTTGGCCTGGCGGTTCAGACTGTTCATGCGCTGGGTAATTTCGCCCAGGATATCCTTGATCCTCAGTAAATCCTGGTTGGTGGCCTTGATTTTCCGCAGAGTCTCAGTTTTGCGGGTTTTATAACGGGTTACTCCGGCCGCTTCCTCAATAAAGGATCTTCTTTCTTCGGGGGTGGCTTCAGTTACCGCGCCGATATTACCCTGCTGGATAATGGCGTAAGACCTGGACCCCATGCCGCTGCCCAGAAAAATATTATAGATATCCTTGAGCCGGCAGGGCTGCTTGTTGATAAAATAAGATCGATCGCCGGATCGGTGCAGGCGCCTGGTAATGGCAATTTCCGAGAGGTGCTTGAGCTCTTCCGGCGCGGAACCATTGTCATTGGTCAGGGTCAGGGTTACTTCGGCCATGTTCAGCTGCGACTGCTCATTGGTTCCGGAAAAAATAAGATCATCCATAGCTTTGCCGCGCAGTTGCAGGGCGCTCTGTTCTCCCATAACCCATTTAATGGCATCGAAGATGTTGCTCTTACCACACCCATTGGGGCCGACAATGGAAAAAATACCGGACGGAAAATCGATAACAGTCCCTTCCGGAAAAGACTTGAAACCGTTGATCTCCAGTTTTTTAAGTCTCATGAACGGGCTCCTTCTGTCATACCAATCCAGGCAGATAAATAAGGCGGGGTTAATGGAATTTTTTTAAACAAGTAACAGTTTAAAAATGGTTTGTAAAGAAAAAAACACAATAACAGGTAGATTTTTTAAGCCCTGAATACCATATGTTGTGCGAGGATTTTCATATATAAAAAGCCCTCCCGGACAATGATTCCGGGAGTTTCAGGTTAAGTGTTTCATGGTAAGTACTTGTTATCTCAGTTTTTATTAAAAAAAGCGGGTCAAGCCGTATTTACGCCCATAATGAACCATAGGGCTGGATTATAAGGTAGCCGAAAAAAAACCAGTCGAAAAAAAAATATTAATATATACAATAAAAGCAGGATTGTTATAATAAAAAACATAATATAATGGTTTAAGCATGAGGCCGGCTCGACCGAAGCTTTCTTAAACCAGATACCCCCGAATACTCCACCGGATATTCCAACGCGTCAAGGCGGCCGCAACTGCTGCCGGGCGGCCGATATGAAGATGGATTTTCTGATGCCTGCCGACCGACGTTTACCGTCAAGCGCCGGCCCGTCTCTTCCGGCCGTCCCTATAACGTCTGATAAGATATATTATGTAAACTTTTAATAAGGGCGCGTAAGCCCTGCTTGGGAGGGCTGATTATTCTTGAACGGATAATTATTCTTGGCTGATATCGTTGGTGGATAATGGCTGATGTTTTTTCAGTCGTTCCCTGACCGCCGGCATGATATAAATATTATCCAGGGGCTGGTTGGCCAGACACTCGGCCAGAATATCGATTTTTTCCCGGACCGGCAAGCGCTTGTCCATGATAAAAACCCGCTCCCGGCCAATGCGGCATAATCCACTGGAAACAGGAATCCCCCGGTTGCGGAGATTGTGTTCCTTGACGGTTATGCCGATCTTCTCGGCGGTCGTTTTAATCATATGGTACAGCTGGTCGGGTTTCATGCTAAATAGCCCTCTTCCTGCTTGAAAACGCCTCAGGAGTTGTTATAATATAAAACAAAGTTAATCTTGGCAAGGTTAATCAGATTGTTTTCCCGGATTAAGAGCGCTGACGCCTGTTGGCGCTCTTTATTAAAAGAAACAGACCAGACATAACGGAGGAAAAGGAATATGTCCGAACAAGTAACTGCCAGAGGCGCCCAGACCCAGGTCGCCGTTAACAATTTTATCCGCAGCACCTACAACTGGATGGCCATCGGCCTGGCCCTGACCGGCGTTATCGCGGTATACGTGGCCGGTGTTATTGAAAATATGGTGGCAACCAACCCGGCCGCTTTTCAACGGATCCAGCCTCTTTTCTTTGTGCTGATCATCGCGGAGCTGGGTCTCGTTTTTTATCTTTCAGCCCGGATTCAGAAGATTGAAGCCAAAACAGCCACAGCCCTGTTTGTGATTTACGCCATGCTCAACGGGGTGACCCTGTCGTTTATATTCATGGCCTATACCGCTTCATCCATTGCTTCCACTTTTTTTGTCTGCGCCGCCATGTTCGGGGCCGTCAGTGTTTACGGCATGGTTACCAAAAAAGACCTGACCGGCCTGGGCCAGTTCATGTTCATGGGGCTGATCGGCATTATCATCGCCACGGTGGTTAACCTCTTTGTCCAGAGTTCCGCCCTGGCCATGATCGTCAGTTACCTGGGGGTGTTTGTTTTCGTGGGGTTGACCGCTTATGATACCCAGCAGTTGAAAAACATGGCCCTGTCCCAGCCCGAAGGGCTGGACGCGGGCGTTGTCCGCAAAGGCGCCATTATGGGCGCTTTAAAACTGTATCTGGACTTCATAAACATGTTTCTGTTCTTACTGCATATTCTGGGGGTGGCCCGGGAGTAGCCCGGGATCAGCCCGGGATCAGCCCGGATATTTCACGAGTCGATTTGAGCCCGAGTCCTTGGCTCGGGCTCAAGGTGACTCGCTCGCAGTATGAAATATCCGGGTTAGCTTATAATAAGCGGGCAGACTTACTTACCCGCCGATGGCTTCTTCAATCGCTCCGGCAATGCGGCCGGCGACCTGTCGGGCCGCCGCCGCCGTGGGAGCTTCCACCATGACCCGACACAACGGCTGGGTACCTGAATAACGAACCAGGACCCGGCCGTCCTGTTTGAGCCGGGCGGTTTCTTCCTTAATGGTTTTCCGGACAGAAGGGATGGTGTCCAGGTCGGGCTTGTCCTTAACCGGCACATTGATCAGTTCCTGGGGATAGACCTGCATGCAGCCGGCCAGCTCAGACAACCTCCGGCCGGTATGCTGCATGATCCGGCACAGAATCAGGGCTGTCAGAAGACCATCCCCGGTGGTCTGGTACTCGCTGAAAATCACGTGCCCGGAATCTTCCCCGCCGAGAACGGCGCCGGAGGCCCGCATCTTTTCCAGGACATGGCGATCGCCCACCTCACTGGTCAGATGATCAATTCCCATTTCCCGCAAAGCCCGGGACAAACCGATATTGCTCATGACGGTACTGACCACCAGATTATTTTTCAGGCCCTGGTCAGCTTTCATGAAATCGGCGCATATGGCCAGGATACGATCACCGGTCAGGACCCGGCCGGTCTCGTCAACCGCCACCACCCGATCGGCGTCACCATCAAAGGCGAAACCGGCATCAGCCCCCCGGGCTTTAACCTGCCGACAAAGCTCCCGGGGATGTTCGGAACCACACTGTTCATTAATGTTCCGGCCGTCCGGATGATTGAAAATAAAATCAGCGGTAGTCATGACCTTGTCGGCAATCGCCCCGGCGGAACCGTTAGCGCAATCCACCACCAGTCGCAGATCGCCCAGCCGGCTGCGGCTGCCGGATAAGGACAGGGGAGCGGCAAAAACCGTTTGATTCAGAAACATGGCATATCGATCCCGGGCCTCCGGCAGCGGCCGGATCCGGCCGGGTTGCCCTTCAAAATCATACCGCTGAACTTCCGTCACCCGCTCAATGATTTCTTCCAGCCGGGTTTCCAGGGATTGCGATAGTTTATGGCCGTTGTGGTCAAAAATTTTAATGCCATTATCAGTATAAGGATTATGCGAGGCTGAGATGACAACTCCGGCAGCGGCCTTTTCCGCCCTGGTCAGGCAGGCCACTCCCGGCGTGGGGAAAACTCCGAGGGTGTAAACATCAGCCCCCATGGAACAGGCTCCGGCGCAAAAGGCGCTTTCCAGCATGTCTCCGGACAGGCGGGTATCCCGGCCGATAACGATTGAGACAGTCTCCTGGTCCGGTGGGGAGTTGTTTTTGTTCCGCAACAACAGCACCAGGGCCCGGCCAACGGCCACGGCGGTTTCCACGGTCAGGGGCGGCTGATTAGCCACCCTCCTGATACCGTCAGTACCGAATAATTTTGCCATAAGGACTTTCCCTGCCTATGCTGAATCTTTCATTATTTTTTTCGATATTTTAATTGTCCGGCCGGATGAGTCCGGCCGGATAAGGTGACGCGCCCCGCCGCCGTGGTCAGCCCGACATCAAATAAAAAGACGGCAGGAGGTCATTGATCTGGTCAATCAGATTGTCGATAATGGACCGGAGCCAGACCGTGCCGGTTTTAGCCTCGGTCTCATCAAGCGATCGTATCGCGGTCAGATAATCCCGGCCCGCGGAATTGATTTTTTCAGACATGATTTCCAGAAAGTCGTCTTTGACGCGACTGTCTCCGGACTCGGTTTTGCTTCGCAGTCGTAACAGTTCAACCACCACCTCTTTTTTATCATACAATTCGTTTTTTTGATGAATCAGGGGGGGCAGGTCGTTCTGCCCGCTTGGAGTCGGTCCGGCCTCTTCCGGCATTTTATCAGCCAATTCCTCCAACCGGATCAGCCGTTCTTCAATACACCGGTTGAGATTGTTTTTTAAACCGGTCAGCAGTGCTTCGGGAAAATTCTTTTCATTGACGAACAGCCCCCGGACCTGCTCATACCAGCGTGACAGGGCTACCAGGTTGGCGACATAATTAATGTTGCTGGCCACAATCCGGTTGATATTATCGTAACGACCGGCGGGATAAGGTATGCTGCCGCCCTTGATGGTTTTTCCCACCACCAGTTTTCCCCCGATTAATTCGTCTTTACGGCAGATGGTTCCGGCCGCGGTAACGGTTCCAAAGGCCAGCCGCAGAGGTCCGACCGCCCCGCCCTGCCCGCCCAGGAAAATGGGATTTTCTCTTAACATCACCCCCCGGGCCACATCACCGAAAAGTGACGGTGTGGCCTTGTCCTGATTGACGGAAAAGTTGAAATGAACATAAGAACTGCCCACTTCACTGTGATTTTTCGGGCCGGTGCCGCCGGACATGAGGCAATCGCAAAAATTTATCAGGCTGCCCAGGGTAACAAAAGGAAACAGGATGGTCTGCTTTATTCCGACCGTGTGAGCCAGGGAGGCTTCTTCTTCCAGGATTGATCCCTGCCGGGCGTGGGTGTTGGCCCCGGCCCGGGCGCCGTTTAAAAACACCGCTTTTTCAAAAAAACCTCCGCCCAGCCGAACCGAATTTCCCACCTGGCAGGAGTTGACTGTAGCCGGCCCTTCGGAACCGATCACCGCCCCGGAACAGATCAGAGTAGACCGACCGTGGATTCTGCTGCCGGCATGGATTTCAACCTGCTTTCCGGAAATATTCTCAATATCAACATCCTCACCGATTTCAATACTGTCCGGTGAGGGAATGACGACCCCTTTACTAATAAGCGCCTCTGTTTTGTCCGGGCGGCGTTTCATTGGCGGCTCTCCATCCTTTTTGTTGTTGCTGTAATCGCCTTGTTTATGATAATAATTAATTTCAAAGTCGATTTCAATCGCATAATATTACCCGAACAGGACACAGTAAATACCTACGCCTGTTTTCATACCCGTCTCAGTTTAGATAGTTATGGCGATACTTTTATTAAAGGTGTTACTATCATGACAAATGACAATATGGCCGGCCTCACTGATGACCCCAAACTGGGACGTTTGCTGGGAACGGTGGTCAGGGAAGTCAAATCCTACGCCGAGGGGCAGATCAGCCAGATCAAGAAACTGACCGATATCGGCCTGGCCCTGTCCGGCGAAAAAAACATCAACCGTCTGCTGGAACGGATTGTGGATGACGCCCGCTATATTTCAACGGCGGATGCCGGCACCCTCTATATCCTGGATAATACTTCCAGCACTTTGAAATTTGAAATTCTGCAAAATGATACCCTGGGCATACGTCAGGGCGGAGCCAGCGGCCAGGAGATTAAAGACATGCCCAACGTGCCGCTGTATGATGAAGAAGATCAGCCCAATTACTCCAATGTTTCTTCCTACGTCGCCTTAACCGGTGAACAGGTCAATATTCCCGATGTCTATCAAGCCGGCGGGTTTGATTTTACCGGCCCCAAAACCTATGACGAATCAAGCGGCTACCGCTCCCGGTCCATGCTGGTTATGCCCCTGCGTAATCACGAAGAAAAAATTATCGGGGTGCTGCAGTTGCTCAATGCCAAGGATCCGGATTCCGGCAAGGTCATTCCCTTTATGCCGGAAAATGTTAGCCTGGTGGCTTCCCTGGCTTCCCAGGCGGCCATCGCCCTGACCAACGCCCAGCTGATCCAGAATCTGAAAGACCTGTTTGACTCCTTTATTAAAAGCATTGCCACCGCTATTGACGAGAAGTCTCCTTTCACCGGTGGCCATATCAACCGCGTGGTCAAATTGACCATGGGCATAGCCGAGGCGATCAACCAGGCTGATAAGGGGTATTTCAAAGATATTTTTTTCAATGAGGATGAGCTGGAAGAGCTGCGGCTGGCCGCCTGGATGCATGATGTGGGCAAAATTACAACTCCGGAGTATATTGTAAATAAAATCAACAAGCTGGATGGAATTTTTGACCGGGTGGAGTTGATTGAAACCAGATTCAGATTGATTCAGCAAATTATGGAAAAGGAGTGCCGGCAACAAAAACTGGAGCTGCTTCAAAACAGCGGCAGCCCCGGTGACTGCCGATCGGAATCAGACCAGCTGGACCAGCGGTTAAACCAGGACCTCCAGGTCCTGAACCAGGAGCTGGAACTGCTCAAAGCCATCAATTGCGACCAGCAGATGGTCACCGACGAAACTATTGAGCAGGTTAAGTCCATCGCCGCCAAAACCTATCAGCTGGACGATAACCAATACCCATATCTCCGGGATGACGAAGTCGCTTGCCTGACCATCCTTCGCGGCAACCTGCTGGATGAAGAACGGCGGATTATTGAGCACCATGCTGAAATGACGCACCTGATCACCCGGGAACTGCCCTTTCCGGAACGCTTACGCCACGTACCCGAATATGCTTCCAGGCATCATGAAAAACTGGATGGCTCCGGGTATCCTCACGGCCTGAAAAACGAAGACATACCTTTGCAGGCCAGGATAATCGCCATTGCTGATGTGTTTGAGGCCTTGACCGCTCAGGACAGACCCTATAAAAAGCCCATGAAGATATCACAGGCCTTGAAGATTCTGGGGTTTATGAAAAAAGACGGGCACATTGATCCGGAAATTATTGACCTGTTCATGAACCATGAACTTTACCGGAATTACTCCCGGGAGGAGTTGACTCCGGAACAGTTTGACTTGTCGGAATAATTTTCCGGCTGATTTTCAAAAGGGAAAGCATCAGGGCCGCGAACCGGCCCATCAAAAAAACCTACCACCTGATCTCGTCGGTATCAAAGAGATAATAAACCGAAGTCAGATTATCGTCAATCTCCACGGCGAACAATTGCGCCAGGGAATTTAATATAATCAGGGCGTTTCTGTCAGCGTCTTTTTGAGCCAGATTGCTGATCCTGGCCAGAATGCCCTTGTTTACCTTCTGAACATTCTCATAATACTGGTCCAGTTTTTCCATATCAAGATCAGGTTTTTCACCCTTTTTGTGCTCAAAATACTGGCGCAGAAGGTACATGGAGGTAGAACGGACCATGGTCTCCTGGATGGTTGAAAAGGGCAGATGAAAGCGCGCCATGGGTTTTAAAAATGACATCACCGGACAATCGCTGGTAGCCATTATAATACCCATTATGGAAAAAAGACCTTCCTGAACGGAGGTTTTTTTCTCATAGGTTCTTTCCAGGGTAAAACAGCGAACCAGGCAATTATCATAAGAAAAATAATCTTTGAATTCCTCGACCAGCTCGGCGATATTGACGGCAATGGGGCAATACCGGGTTTGCCCGGAAGTCAGGGGACAGCATTCACACTGTTCCTTTTCCAGGATGGTCCAATCAGGAAAATCAGTTGGCTCGGGATAAACAATGGAGATTGTTTCCTGATCCAGTTTAATCAGAAATTTTTTAATAGCGCCGTCATCGAAACTGAATTCATACTCGATGCTGTAGGTGTTTGAATCGGCTTCCATGACGCCCTCGCATAAAAACGATTTCGATTAAAATGGCGTGCCCCCAGGCTGCTGTCAGGGGTTTAAAAAATTGGTCGGGACGGCTGGATTTGAACCAGCGGCCCCAGCGTCCCGAACGCTGTGCTCTACCAGACTGAGCCACGTCCCGAC
>JBKHHL010000230.1:0-2722 GCA_046539175.1 Desulfosudaceae bacterium | reverse complement strand
AAATAGTTCTGGATTCCGGCATTCGCCGGAATGACGAGGTAGGGACTTTTTACGAGAACATTAACTTTGATGGCTTCGTAAAAAAACCAGGCAAATCGCTACCGGACACTCACGGCTCAGCTGCCGGGTCCCGAGTATCCCCGGGATCAACTGGAGAACCACCGGGGATAAAGACACTACCGCCTGGCGACCTGCTCCTGGCGGTGGCGGCCGGCATCGACTCGTCAGATATTCGGCACTGTTTGTTGCGGGTCAGCCGGTGAGGGAATTGACCATTTTAGAAAGGCGGGAGATTTTCCGGGCGGCGGTATTTTTATGGATAGTACCCTTGGCGGCAGTCTGAGCGATCAACTTCTGTGCCGCGGTAAACCGCGCCCGGGCTTCTTCCGGGGAGTTTTCAGCCACGGCCGCCTCGACCTTCTGAGTGATGGTCTTGACGCCGGTTTTTCTGGCTTTGTTGATCAGGGTCCGTTGCTGGCTTTGTTTGGCCCGCTTAATGGCTGATTTATGGTTGGCCACGATATGTCTCCTTGAAACACTGATATTCGTTAAATATTTGTTATTAAATTTTTATATATATACTTGTTTTTCTATGATTGTCAACAATATTTTTTGTTTTGAAGAATTCACCCTTTGGTCCCGCCGCTGCGGGACTGGCGGCCGCGTTCCCATCGACTTGAAAAAAAATCGTGAGAGATCCGGGTTTAGCCCTGATTTTTCTTTTTTTCAGGCCTGTTGGCGATATAGTAATATCTGAAGTCCGGTAAGAACCGGGTAACGACATGGTCAGGCCGGGAAACGGCCGCGGCAATCAAAAAAAGGAATAAGATGGCAACTTTCAGTCGGCGCTCCATCAAGCGGGTCATGTTGATTTTTCCGCCCATGTTTGACATTCGCCAGGTAGATACCATGGTTTGTCCTCCTCTTGGTATAGCCAGTCTGGCCGCCTGGATAAGGGATGTGGTCGAGGTCCGGCTGCTGGACTGCCTGGTGGAGGACGGTCACCGCCGCCGTCCTATCAGCGAAAAAATTGAACTGGTGGGCCTGCCTTATGAGCGGATTCTGGAGGAGATCCGTTCTTTCGCCCCCGATATGGTGGGGTTGTCCTGTGTTTTTTCCAGCCAGTGGTCGGCGGTCAGAATTCTCAGCCGGCAAATCAAGCAGGCGATCGACCCGGACATGGTAGTGGTCACCGGCGGTACCCATCCTTCCTTTCTTCCGGAAATGGCGCTTTCCGGAAGCGAGGTTGATTATGTCGTCATGGGGGAGGGGGAGCAGGGCCTGCGGGATATTATCGCGGCCCACAACGGTCAGGGTGATCTGGAGGCGATCGACGGCATCGCCTATCGCGAGAACGGTGACATGGTGGTTCGCCCGCGGACATCCTGGATCGAAGACCTGGACCGGTTGCCCTTTCCGGCCCGCGATCTGCTGCCCATGGAAAAATATTTTGAATCCCGGGTTCCCATGGGGCTGCATTGGCGTAAGACCCGTAACACCCCGCTGGTGTCCAGCCGGGGTTGCCCCCTGCAGTGTCCGTTCTGTTCCTCCTGGCGTCATTGGGGAGGCCGATTCCGGAAGCGGTCCGCCGCGAACGTCCTGGCTGAGATTGAACACTTGCGTCAAACCTATGATGTCCGGGAGTTGAAATGGCAGGATGACAATCTGACCACGGATCGGAAGAGAGCCATGCAGATTTTTTCCGGCATGATCGAGCGCGGGCTGGACATGCCCTGGAACACCCCCAACGGCGTCGCCCTGTGGACTCTGGATGAAGAAATGCTGCGTTTGATGAAAAAAAGCGGCTGCTATGAGCTGACCCTGGCGGTGGAATCAGGTGACCCCGCTTCTTTCAGGTCTTATATCCGCAAACCCTTTTCCCTGGATCAGGCGAAAGAAACCGTCCGGCTGGCCCGGCGCTGCGGTATTACCACGGTGGCTTATTTTATCATCGGGTTCCCCGGGGAAACTCTGGCGCAGATCAATAATTCCATGCGGTTTGCCCGGGATTTGCGGGCGGATTACATGATTCCTTTTATTTTCAATCCCCTGCCGGGATCGGAACTGTGGCAAAGGTGCCTGGAGCAGGGCTATATTGATGAAAACTACGCTTATGAAAAAGCTAATCATTACTTTCAATCGGACCTGATAACCGGCGATTTCACCACCAGAGATTTGCGTCGGATTCAGAGCGTGGCTTATTTTAAAAATCTGCTGCGTATGCCCCTGCGTAATCCCGGTGAGTTAATCTCCTGGTATGGGCGGCAGCTTCTGCGACATCCTGATTTTCTGCGCACCTTTTTTATTCATCTGGCCCAGTCCGTATCCCTGCTGTCCCGACAGCGGCGGCCGGTCCTTCCGCCCGAAAGAGAACTCAGCAGGTAAGATGAAAACAGGCCGCAACCCGCCGCGAATCGGCCAGCTGGTTGTAAACCTCAACGGCTTCCCGGCTGGGCCGGGCAATCATTTCGATGTCCCGGCTGGCCAGTTCCCGCACCAGGTTTGCGTCCGGTTTCATCAGGCCGCTCTCGCCGGTGCCGGCAATGAGCGCTTCCGGGACGGTTTTGATAATGGAGGTGATGTCCGCCAGGGTCAGGACGTGCCCGGATTGACGCCACCATTTGTCCTGAACGGTTTTATCCGGATAGATAATCAGGTCAGAGGTGTAAGTGCGGCCGTCGATGGTCATTTTACCGAAAGAGTAAGCTTCGATCATGTTGTT
>JBKHHL010000082.1:0-11525 GCA_046539175.1 Desulfosudaceae bacterium | reverse complement strand
CCTGACATTTTTTCTGCTCTTTTTATCTCTTTGATAGGGTTTTGTCGAATCCAACCTGACAGACCCATCAACATGTTGTGGCCTCAAAAATATTGGCATACAAGCAGTCCTTGCTATTGATGGTGGTCAAAAAGGAAAATTCTTATCCTTTGACGGCTTCGTAAAAAGTCCCTGCCTCGTCATTCCGGCGAATGCCGGAATCCAGAACTATTTTATTTTACTGGACCCCGGCCTCCGCCGGGGTGACGCAATAAGGGAAATCTCGACTTTTTACGAGACCGTCAACTTTACGACTTCGTTGTTTTGCGCATCATCTACATCAAGGCCGAGATTGTGTGTCAACTTCCGGGATGGTTCACCCTACCCCTGAAGTCGGTCTATGATCCGGATTGAACGGGGTAACCGCAAGAACGAAAATTTTCACGTTCAAGGCGCCGGCAACGAAGGTCGGTGATGAATTCGCAGGGCTGATCCAGGCGGTTCCGCCCTCGGTGAGATTTTCGGGTTAATCGGAGTCACTGCTCAGGGGAAGTTCCTGAAAGCCGCCCTGCTCCAGATCAATGTACAGCAGCCGGTTTTTAATAATCCGGCCCCGGTTGAGAAGAACTTTCACCGTCTCGGTGGCTTGCAGTCCGGCCACCACCGCCGGGGTGACGCCGGGCACACCCAGCCGTGCCTCCGGCATATCCGCCGCCGCAGGAAACCGGTCGTCACGGCCGTAAAGTCCGGCCAGCCCCGGCTCCCCGGGACCTGATTTTTGAGGACAGACAACCATCACCTGCCCTTCAAAACCGGCGACCGCGCCGTGAATAAGAGGGATAAGCGCTTTTTGACAGGCCTTTTCCAGATTCAGCCGGTCGTCCACATTGTCCAGCGCGTCCACAACCGCGTCGGTTTGATCCAGAAGAGTGGCGGCATTTTCCGGCGTCAGGCGTTCCGTTACTTGACGCACCTCCACCGCGGGATTGATATCAAGCAGATCCTTTTTCAGGGTAACGGCCTTGCCCAGTCCCAGAGTTCCGGAAACAGCCGTAAGCTGACGGTTCAGGTTGGATTCATCGAAAATATCCGCATCGACCACGGTCATACTGCCCACCCCCATGCGGGCCAGCAAAATCGCCACGGTCGCTCCCAGCCCGCCGGCTCCGATAATCGCCACCCGGGCCCGGGCCAGCCGCAACTGTTCCTGTGTTGACAGGCTTTGAGAATTTCTCAGGTAACGAAGCGGCCAGATCCCGGCCCGCAGGGCAGCCATATAAACCCGGCGCAGGCTGACACCGGCCTGGCCGGCCACCTCCCGGGCAACCGCTTCCCGGATGATCCGTACGGTCCGTTCGGCCGGGTCCTTGATTTCTTCCGCCTGATCCGCCACAATAGCAGACAGATGGTGCAGATCGTTGCCGGTCATAACATTATTATTTTCCATTATCTGGGACGAAGACAAAACAGATCATGTCAATAACCGTTGAAATTTTTCTGTATGCCTCTCTGGCTGCGTATCTTCCCGACAAAACCGCCGGCAGGTCCATGGCCATAGAGACAGCCGCCGGCAGTCGTGTCGCCGATGTTCTGCCACAGATCGGCGTTCCGGATAAGGAGGTCAAGCTGATATTTATCAACGGCGCCCGCAAAGAGCTGCATCATTCCCTGGCAGACGGCGACCGGGTGGGTCTTTTTCCGCCTGTCGGCGGCGGATAGTTACCGGCTGGTTGCCTGAAGCACGCCAGTACCGGCCTGCTGCCGTAATATTTCCGCGACCCGTTCAGGGTCAGCGGTCGTGTCATCAATCCGGATATCCCGGCAGCCGCTTTCCAGCAACGGCCACTGCCTCTGCCAGAAGTCAGCCAGGACTTCGATATCCAGGCAGACGCCCCGGGCCAGCAGATCTTTACCCAGATCGCCGGCCACCTGATTGAACAGTTTAACCCGGACCTTCACCATCCGCCCGCTGGCGGGTTTTTCTCCGGCGGCGCCACCACCGGTGTATGACCGGCGCAACCGGCTGAAACGACCGTTCCTGCGAAAAGCGGCGCCGAACAGCCCGGGCATGGCGGCTGAAAGAGCCAGTGTACAGGGTTCGTTAATCAAAACGGCTTCGGGGTCATCCAGGGCATGGCCGTTCATCAGTATCGTCTGAACCTTTCCGGCGATATAGTCCGGGCTGACCGGCAATACGTCGGCCAGAAAACCGGCAACCGGTAGGCCCGGCGGTGTCTGGAAACATACCCCGCGGGCCAGGACCAGGTACATCAACGGCAGGGCCCGGTCGGTCAGGCGAATTTTCATGGTTCTGCAATTCTCATCGGCTATCATCATTTTTTCGCCTGACCGTATGTAGGAAAGCTTTATTGCCGGGGCTTTAAAAATTATAAACCGAATCCAGCTCCTCGTCCGTCACCTGGAAGGTAACCTCATGCGGCGACAACTTTTCCTTCAGAAAAAAGGCCGGCAGGCGGTCATCCGAGGGTCCGAACCCGGCCCGCCGGTTAAAGTCACGTTCCAGCGTTAAGATTTTTTTGCCCATTTCCGACACATCATCGGCAGTAAAATCCAGACCGTGAAAAGCGTTGATCATGTCGATCAGGGCCTGAAATGTTTCCGGCTGATCTAAAATGGCAAAGGCGATAAAAAGACACATGCCGGTAGAATCCACCGCTGCCGTGGCGATCTGCAGGTTACGGGACAGTTCGACCTGGCCTTCCGGCTTAAGAGCGTCCACGTTTCCACCCACCCCCAGCAGGTTGGCCGTAACCGCGTACCCGGCCGTGTGGTCGGCACCCATGGTCGATGTGGCATAGGTCACGCCCATCCCCTGCACCGCCCGGGGATCATAGGCCGGCAGGGCCTGATTTTTAACCACCGGTACCCGCTCAACACCAAACACCTTGCCGGTCAACGCCGCGCCGCTGCCCAGGATACGGCCCAGCGGTGTGCCCCGGCCCACCTCTTTGACCAGTTCAATGGCTTTTTCTCTGTCACCGAATTCGGCCAGACCGGCTTCCATGGCCACGCCGATGGTGGCGCCCATCTCAATGGTGTCAATCCCGAAATCATCATCAAGCCGGTCGAGCATGGCGATGGTGTCCAGGTCGTCAATACCGCAGTTGGCGCCGTGCGACCAGACAGTTTCATATTCCGGCTGTTTGGAGAGATAATTCCCGTCCTTGTCAACATACGTTCCGGAACAGCGAATCACGCATCCCCGGTGGCATCCCTGGGTGGCCTTGCCGCCCCGGGCGGTTTCAAGTTCCGCCTGGCTTTCTCCGCTGATGGCGGCAGCCCCGTCAAAGCGACCGCTCTTGAAATTATGCGTGGGGAACCCCCCGGCCTCGTTCACCACATTGGTCAGCACATTGGTACCGTACGCGGGCAGCCCCTGGCCGGTAACCGCATGCTCTTTCAGACCGGCCACAAAAACTTTATTGGCAGCCTTGAATTTTTCCGGATCTTTCGGCGCCCGCGCGGGCATGTCCGCATCATCCAGCACGATCGCCTTGACGCCCTTGCTGCCCATTACCGCGCCTATACCACCGCGGGCGGCGTGGCGGTTGGGCCGCGATTCCATGTCGGTACAGGCCACGGTGGCCGCGGACAGTTTCATCTCTCCGGCCTGACCGATGGAAATACAACAGATCTTGTCACCGTAGTCCTTTTTGAGGTACTCCACCGTATCATAATTGCCCTTCATTTTCAGGTCATCCGCCGGCAAGATATCAACGCCGTCTTTGCTGATAATAATCTTGTAGAGCTGATCCCGGGCCGGTTTTCCCTCCAGGACAATGGCCGCGTATCCCAGCCGGGCCAGGACCTGAGACGGCTGGCCGCCGGAATTGGCCTCCTTGATGCCGCCGGTCAGAGGGCTTTTGCAACCGACCGAGATTCGTCCGGACATGGCCGCGTTGGTGCCGCTGAGCAGTCCGGGCGCGATGACCAGTTTGTTGTCAGCGCTGAGCGGATGGCACAACGGCGGCACTTCCGCGGCAACAATAGCCGAAGTCATGCCGCGTCCGCCAAAGCCCTGGTACCCGCCAAGACTTTCGGTTGTGGCCGCCGGGTCCTGATCAGGCCCCATGTTGATCCGTAAAATTTTGTCCATCGTAGCACCTCCCCGTCATGGATGTTGCCGTCATAAACAAAGATAAAGGGAAAGAGAAAGAGAATAAGGTCTTGCTTTTATAATCATAATCTATAGCAGGACTCTGTTTGTGTGTCAATCTTTTCCGGATCGGCTGTTATTTTCAAAAAAGGATTGACTTCCCCCGGGAGTTATTTTATAAGACGGATCATTATAATACTGATCATCAAGAAGGTGATCCTGAAATAAATTCATATTTATTGCTTTGTTATAAGTAAAAACGTTAGAAATCCGCCGGTACGCGGTTATCACCGGGGGATTTGCACATAACCGGAAGATCAAAGCCACGAAGGTGCACGGGTAAGAATACCCGGCGCTCCTTCGTGGCTTTTTTTTTGCGGAATCGGGGGTACAGGTGAAAATGAGATCTTGCTCGGAAAACAACCACCGCTGCAATGGAAAAATTTTTTTCCTGGCCGCCTGGGCGACCATCCTGATTTGGGTGCTGCCGGCGGTGGCCGGCGAAAAAAAAGTAAAACAGGACACCACCGATGACGGCCGGGTTGATCAGATTGTTTATTTCGACCCCCGGGGAAAAATTGAACTGGTGGAAATCGACAGCAACAACGACGGCGTCATGGACCGCTATCAATACTACCAGCAGGAGACCCTGGCCCGGGTAGAACGGGACACGGACCATGACGGCAATCTGGACTGCCAGGATTATTTTAAAAAAGGCAAACGCGTTCGCCAAAAACGATTGAATCCCGATGGCAATGTTGACCAGGTAATCGAATTTAACGATTCAGAGCAGCCGCAGATGATGAAAAAAGACACCACCGGCAGCGGCACCTTTGATACCTTTTACGACTTTACCGACGGAAAACTGGCAAGTGTCCGGCGGGACAGCAACGAAAACGGCGTCATCAATGTCCGGACGACCTATGCCGACGATAAACCGGTGAAACGGACTGTGGACGAGGATGAAAACGGCCGTCCGGAGCAAATTATTTTTTACAATGCCGAGGGCATGCCGGAAAAGAGCCGCCACGACCTGACCGCCGACGGCCGTCTGGAAACCACCCGGTTTTACGAGTCCGGCCAGATCGCGCGGCAGGAGAAAGACGCCGATGACGACGGGCAGGCCGATAACGTCACCTTCTTCAAAAAGGGCGAGGCGATTTCCCAGAAAAAGATTCCAACCTGGACGGGGCCTTTGATGTGTTTTTAAAACTGGCTGACGGACAGCATGTGTCCCGGGAAAAAGACAGCGATTTTGACGGCCGGATTGATTATTGCGCCAGGTTTGACGAGGCGGACCGGCTGAAGGCCATCCGCCAGGACACCTCCGGCGACGGCCGCTCCTTTATAAACAACAAGCCCGTGCCCCAGGACAGGCTGTTTAAGAAATTGAAAGAGATGATCGGGGGCAGGAAAACCGGCTGGTGGTGGTAAAGGCCGACCGGACCGTAATACTGAACAAGGCGGTCAAGGTGATGGACCTGGCCAGGGCGGCCGGGGCCGGCAGGCTGTGTCTGGCCACGGAAAAGGACTTATAGACACGGATTACACGGATGGCACGGACAAAGCCGTGCTCCTATCTGTGAAATCCGTGTCAAAAAATAAAAAAGATATGATTGAGGAAAAGAAAAAACCCAATCGCCTGCTGCAGGTCATGGTCGCCGTGTCTCTGGGCATTCACCTGGTGGTCTTCATGCACATCGCCGGTATCTACCGATCCGAGACATTGACCCGGATCGAGCTGACCATACGGGATGTGTCAAAACCCGAGGGCCGGGCGATCCCGAGGCCGAAAAAGCGGCGCTCAGCCCCCCAGGCCGAAGAGGTGAAACAGCTTGATGTGGCCAACCCGCAGATACCGCATATGAATATGGACCCGGTGTCGGATGCGCCGGATTCCATTGCCGAAGCCATTGCCGTGCCGGACGTGCCGGCCTCCGGATTGTCGGGCGGTGAGAAGCGCGGCCCCTTTCCCCCGGCCGCCGTCCAGCCTGTTTGACGGGCTCCTGCGGGTGGAGGTGACGGTCATATTTCAGCTGACATAGCCAGGAGAGTTATGAAAATTCAACATATAGCATCCAAATATAATCCTCCCAGTGCTTATTTGGAGCTATGCGCGGACTGCACCAACGGCATTTGGGTGCAGTCCGCTTTTTTTGATTGAGGTTTGGCCGGCAAATTGAACGAAAAATGGAAAAGGGGGAAGGCGACGCACGCTTCGGCCAGAAGATCACACGCCGCCTTCCGGCAAACATCCCCTTGGAACAAAGGAACATTTGATTTGTACCATTATTTTTGCCAAGGAGCAAATCATGCCGGCAGTTCCAAGGGGAGACAACAAGAACCCTGTTGGAAAAGGAGAAAAGAAAATGGGTAAGTTGAAAGGGATGGGATTTGGTTTAACGATGTTATCAGCGTTTTTGTTCTTCGCCCCGGGTGCCGCGGCGGAAGAAAAGGCAAAAGAGCTTCATCAGCTGGGCGAGGTCGTGGTTTCGGCGTCGCGCACTGAAACGGCCACATTTGACACGCCGCAGAGCGTGACGGTTGTTTCGAGCAAGGAGATCATGGCATCGCCCTTTGCAAGAATCGAAGATATTTTAAGGGATACGGTGGGCTATGAAGCTAGCCTCCACTATGGTACGCAAAGGAGCGGTAAAACGAGCCATTTGAGCATGCGGGGGGTCGGGCGAAACCGGACACTCCTGCTGGTGGACGGGGTTCCTTTAAACGACAATTTTAATAACTGCATCACCTGGGTGGCCAAAGGGGTGATCCCCAAGGAAATCATCGAGCGCATTGAAATCGTCCGCGGCCCCACCTCCGCAACCTATGGCTCCGAGGGTCTGGGCGGGGTGATTCACATTATCACCAAAAAACCCTCGCATGAAAAAGAAGGCAGCGTTTCATTTACTGCCGGCTCGGCGGAAACCTATAAAGGTTCCGGTTTATACTCGCAAAAATCGGGAAAATGGGGAGGGCTTGTTTCCGGGGAATATGAAACCAGCGACGGTTTGTATATGTATGACCCTGAACAAATGGTGGGAAAAGATTATATAAAACGAAGGCACCGGGATGTGGGCAAGGTTTTTGGAAAAGCCACCTATGAACTGGGAGAACGAACCGATATCGATTTCAGCGCCCTCTTCTACGACCACGAGACGGGCAAGGGCTGGGATAATTTTTATGATGATGCCCTTCTTGACCAGTACCGCCTGAGCCTGACTAACCGGGGAGAAAGTATGGACTGGTCGGCAATGGTGTTTTTAAACCGGGCCGACAAAACCGCCAATATCGCGGACACCAAAACTTTTGACCTGAAACGCGCGGAAAACTTTCCAGAGACCCGGACCTGGGGAACGAGCCTTCAGAATACGGCACGGTTGCAGGACCGATTTACGATTGTCAGCGGCCTGGATTACAAACGCTCGGTCATGGACTATGATGTAGACCGCATTGGCAGCAACCGGGATTCCGGCGCCTTTGGCCGCCAGCAAACAATCGCGCCGTTTATGGACATGACCGGGCATTTTTTAAACGATAAGCTGATTGTTAACGCCGGGCTGCGGTACACCAGTATCCGGAATTTTGACGGCCGGAGCTGGGATACGGCTTCCCCCTACAAAGGCGCCTACAATACTAAGTATGATTCAGAGACCTGGAATGATCTTTCACCCAAAGCCGGCGTGGTGTTTCATCCGGATACCAAAACCGCTTTGCGGGCATCGATGGGTACCGGCTTTAGAGCCCCGTCTATCTTTGAACTGTACAAGTCACACAGCCGCAGCAACACGACCATGACCTGGGCCAATCCGGAGCTGGATCCGGAAGAAATCGTGTCCTGGGATGTGGGCGCGGAAAGGCGCTTTTTCAACCGCCTGGATGTGAACCTGGCCTATTACCAGTCCGAAGCTACGGATTTCATCGACACCCGAATCACAAAAGAATACACTATTGGTGGAGATGACTACAGGGAAAGCATGAAAGACAATCTCGGTGAAGTGGATATTCAGGGCGTGGAAGCTGTCCTGAAATATGACTTCGGTCATGGACTGGCGACCGATTTCAATTATACGTATAATGTTGCCGAAATCGTAAAAGATGAAGACCAGTCCCTGGAGGAAAACTATGTCAGCGGCATGCCCCGGCACAAATACAAAGCCCGGCTGACCTATCAAAATCCGTCGTTGATCAGCGGATCTGTCTCGGCAAGACATAAGGCCCACATCTATGCGGACAATGAAAATACGGAAATGGCTGATGATTACACGAGCGTGGACCTGTCTGTGTGGCGTACATTCTTTGACAAACTGACGCTTCGGCTGAACATTGAAAATCTCACCGATGAAGGCCAGTACCTTGAAGACGGAACCTTGTATTACGGATCGGTTACCTATGAATTTTTCTAAACACCCATATTGAAATCAGGAAACAAAACAAAGACGGGAGGGGGCCGCATGACGGCCGGATGGCTTTGCGTGCGCGCCCCGTCTCGGCTTACACTTTAAACCGGTTGACAGTTCGGGAGACATGATGAGCAAATACAGTTGGATGGTGGTTCTGGGGGTGGCCTGCGCGGTGTTGTTTTCCGCGCCGTTGTGGGCCCATGCCGGCAAAACCGGCAAGCTTTACGTGGTCAGCATGGGGCCGGCCGGCCCCGACCTGACGGCGCCCCGGGCGCTGGAAATCGTAAAAAAGGCGGATTATTATTTTTGTTCTCCGAGAATGCCGGATCGATTCGAGGCGTACAAAGACTACATCGACCCGGCTAAAGTTGTTTTCCTTCCCGATAAGGGAAAGGATTCCAAGTCCCGCGCCGCATCCCGCGAGCAAAGACGAAGGAAGGCGCAAGCGTTTATCATGGAAAAAATCAAGGCCGGGAAAACCGTGGTGATGATGGACGGCGGTGATGCCTGTGTGTACGGGCCGACATTGAACGGCCTGCTGCTGGGTCTGGATGAAAAATACTATGAAGTCGTTCCCGGCCTGGGCGCCTTCAATGCCGCGGCCGCCGCGCTGAAACGGTCCATGACCTGCGCCGGTTCAAGGTTTGTAATGCTCACCTCCCCGCAGTCGCTGTTGGGCGAAAACCAGGAGCCGGACGATGATATTCTTAAAGATCTTGCCAAATACAAATCCACGATGGTTCTGTATATGTCTTTGCGAAACCTGAAAGAAACGGCCGAAAAATTCAAAAAACATTTTCCACCGGATTATCCGGTGGCGGTGGTTTATTATGCCGGGTATGTCGACAAGGAAACGGTGTTGAGAAGCACCCTGGGACAAATCGTGGAAGATATCAAAAAAATGGATGAAAAATGGCTGGGACTGGTGGTCATGGGAGAATGCGTCAAATAGCCATAAAAGGAGTAAAAAATGAAACAAGCACTGTGGATGGCGTTGATCATCCTTCTAACGGGCGTACAGATGGGATATGCCCACCATTTGTGGGTGTTTGAAGAAAACGGGCGCTATGTGGCGGCGCGGGGCCACATAGGCGAACGCCTTGATGCTTATGATCCGTCCTGTGTAACACAAATTTCAGCCAGATCAACCGACGGGAAGGCACTTTCGATAAACCGGACAAATGAAAAAGAGCGGGTGGTTTTCACCACAAAAGAAAAACCGGCCATGGTGGCGGTGACCAGTGCATGGGGAGATCGCGTCAACACCACCCGGGGAAAAAAGCTGATGAACCGGAAGGAAGCCGAAGCAAAAGGATTGACCGTCATAAGCGCGTTCAGTTCCACGCAATATTCCAAAACCCTGTTTGCTCCCGCCAAAATCAGCACTCAGTCTTTGGGCCTGAAATTTGAACTGGTACCGCTTGCCGACCCGATGGCTCTGACGCCGGGAGAATCGATAGCGTTCAAGTTGCTGTTTGACGGCCGGCCCCTGGCCGGAATTCCAATCGCAACGAACCATGACCAGGAAACCCAAACCGATGAAGACGGCGTAGCGCGGTTGACTTTCGAAAAAAGCGGCCGGCAGCTGCTTTATGCAACCCACCAGATCCCCGCTGGAAAAGACTCGGGGCTGGATTTTCTGAAATTTATGACATTTTTGACGTTTGAGGGAAAAGAATGAAACGAATATCTATATTTGTCTTTTTTATATGGGTTGCGGCCCTGCCAACCATGCCTCGGGCCATGGAACGGACTACCGCCTGATCGAAAATGACGCGGTTGTGGCGGCCGAATTTTTTTATTCCGACCATACCCCCATGCGGTATGCCGAGGTTCTGATTTTCAGCCCGGAAAGCGACCAAGTGGAGTTTCAGAATGGGCGAACGAATCAGGACGGCAGGTTTGCTTTTCTGGCGGAAAATACCCGGAGAGTGGCGGATAAAGGTCAATGACGGCATGGGCCATGCGGTTCGTGCAACGGTCCCGGTGAATCCCGCAGATTTGGAATCAAAAACGGCTGTTGAAGTGCCGGGGAATCAGAAAAATGAAGTCTCAAAAACAAGTAACCCCTTGTTTGGGAATACGACTCTGGGCGTCAGACTCTTTTTGGGTCTGAGCATTCTGCTGAATATTTTTCTGGGCGCGACTGTGTGGAAACGCAGACATCGCCCCTTGAAGGGCTGATACGAATCCGTATTTCCAATAAATACCGGCTCTACCTTATACCCTTTCTTGTTCCCACGCTGAGCATGGGAACAAGAGGAATAGATTGAATCCGTGTCATCTGTATCAAGAAAAACAGACAGGACAAAACGATATAAGACACGAATGACACAGATAACACGGACTTTATCCTCGGTTTTATCTATGCATCTATGCAATCCTTGCAATCCGCATCTTTACAGGATGTTTGAATGAAGAATAAGTTCAACGGCAACAACACCCTCAAACGGGAAATCGGCCTGTTTTCGGCCACCATCCTGGTTATCGTCAGCATGATGGGCACAGGCCTCTTTACCACCTCGGGGTTCATCATGACGGAGCTGGGCAGCCCGAAAATCATGATGATCTACTGGCTGTGCGGGGGAATCTTCGCTTTGTGCGGGGCGCTCTGCTATGGTGAACTGGGATCCCGGGTACCCCGGGCCGGCGGAGAGTATCTTTTTCAAGTTCTTCGGCAGAGTCAGATCCACCCATAAAACCCCGGCCTCATCCATCTTTCTTCAGGCCGCTATCGCCATTCTCATGGTCGTGACCACTTCTTTCAACGCTCTTTTGATCTATAGACCGGATATTTCACGAGTCGATTTGAGCGCGAGCCCCCAGGGTGAAATTTTTTGATACAAAATTGTCTTTATTCAGCAAATCAAAAATGACAATTTGTAATTTCAGAATGACCGCTAAATGCAATGTGGCTGATTGGAATAATGCAATAAAGTAATATTTTTCAAAAAAAATTCATGAAATATCCGGGTTAAATCTATTAACAGATAACGATGTCAGTGTCGTTGTTATATCTAATATTC
>JBKHHL010000081.1:0-11532 GCA_046539175.1 Desulfosudaceae bacterium | reverse complement strand
TTCGAGAAATTTAGCGGACGGTTGTAACCGGCCCCCAAAAGGGGCCAGGTGCGAATAAAAATCACTTTCACCGAGACCGCTGAGTTTTTATTTTGGACAATAGTGATGGCTTCGTAAAAAGTCCGATATCTGCGTTGCAGCGTTTTTCTCGGAATTTCACGTACTGCTAAGTACGCTGCATTCCTCGAAAAACTCTGCGCCTTGATCTCGAACTTTTTACTTTGCCATCCCAAAATGGACTTTTTACGAAACCATCAATAGTGATGTTTTCGTAAAAAGTCGAGATTTAGCATCTTTCTTCACTCCGGCGGAGGCCGGGCTCCAGTAAGATCAAGTAGTTCTGGATTCCGGCGTTCGCCGGAATGACGTAGGGCTTCGCCGGAATGACGAGGCCGGGACTTTAATAATAATCCGGCCGGCGGGCTATTTTCGCGGCCAGGGTGGCCGCGGCCATCTGGACGGCCTGCCAGTCATGGGAAAAAAAGGCGTTCTTCAGATCCTGGACGCTCTGTCGGCAGAAGAGGCAGTCATTGTCAGCAAGCCGTTGCCAGGCTTTTTTGATACCTCCCGGCTGGTAAATACTGTGACCGCCCTCACTCCTGCCCAGCAGGGTGGGGCAGGGATACATCAGGCCGTCGCTGTCAAGAAAGGCGTGTCCCCGGGCGATACGGCAGGGCGGGGCGGTAAAATCCGGGGGCATGGTATCGTTTTTCCGGAAGATCCGGTCCAGGGGAATATCGGTGGGATAGGCGATGATGTTGTCCAGCAAATGCCGGGTCTTGTCCACCGGGTAGCCCTTTTTTTTGAAAGCCCGCACCTTTTCCCAGAAGCGGCGCAGTTCCGCAGCCGACATGACAAATTGTTTGTCCTTTTCCCGGGTGATGGCCTGTTCACACAGGCCCAGGGAGGTTTGCCAGGATTGGGCCAGTCGCAGCAGGTATTCCAGACTGCCGGCGTTGTTTTTGTTAAAAACCGTCCGCATCTGCACGGGAATGCCGTTTTCCCGGCACAGCCGCAGGCTGGCCATTATTTTTTTGTGGGTGCCCTGGCCGCGGTTCTTCTCCATGTCAATTTCATCGCCGTCTATGCTGTGACAGACGTAGCTGACCCGCTTCAGGGCGTCTAAGCGCTGCCGGGTGAAATAGCCGTTGGTGATGACTTCGATAATGATTTTTTTGCGGGCGATATAAGATATGATTTCAGCGACGTCTTTTCGCAGCAGCGGTTCTCCTCCCAGCAGAACGATATAGCGGGTGCCCAGGGCGTATAATTCATCAACAATCCGGAATATTTCTCCTTTGGAAAATTCGTTTTCCGACCCTCGGTGCGGCGAGTCGGGAAAACAGTAAACGCAGTTCAGGTTGCAGCGCGGGGTAATGAAGAGCCCCACGTATAAAGGAACGCGCCGGCCGGTGACAAAGGTTTGAGCGTATTTGCCGGCCGCCTTTATCAGCGGCCGGCTGTCGTTTAGTGAGGAAATCAGGGACATTGGTCGTTTATGAATTCAGGGGGCTGCTTTTCAAGTATTCCTATTATCGCGCCCGGCCGGGATGGCCCGGCAAAAAGTTGATTTTTTAAATTTTTTACACCCCTGTCCGGACTCACCAGGCCGGGCTTTCCAGGTAGCTATCCCGGATTGCTGATTATATCAAGGATGGTCTCCCAAGGCAAGAGTTGAAATTTTCGCGTCGGGCGGAGGTCTTCAAGGGGAAGCCGGCAGGTTCTCCAGGTTCTCCCGGGCGGTTTTGTAATCGGGCTTGATCCGCAGGGCCTGGTAAAGATGCTGCCGGGCACGCTCATATTTCCCTTGTCGGGACAATAGCACGGCCAGGTTGTTATGAGTCTGATGCAAGCCTGGGTCTGTCTGCAGGGCCAGATAATAATGGTTGATCGCTTTTTCGATTTTTCCCTCATCAGCAAGAAAGTCCGCGAAATTGTGATGGGCAACGGCGTAATCCGGTGTCAATGCCAGGGCCTGTTCATAGTGGCGTCGGGCCGCCTGGTTTTCACCTTGTTGGGATAGGGCATAGGCAAGTTTGGCGTGTATCCGGGCGTTGTCCGGCGCCGTTTTCAGGGACCAGGTATAATGAGCAATGGCCTGGTCAATCTGTCGAGATCGCAGGAACACATCTCCCAGGTTGGTACGGGCTCTGGTATTCTCCGGATTGATTTGTACGGCATGTTCAAAAACGGTTTGGCTGTTTTGCCAGTATTTTACCTGTCGGGTTGAAAGAACCGTTAAAAGCACCAGAACAGCGATACCCAGAATCGATACCATGACCCGGCCCTTTGTTCCGTGTGGAAAGATACTGTGCAGAAAGTATGGTATAGCCATGAAAATTCCAGCCATGGGGATATAGGTGTGCCGGTCGGCAATGGGGCGGCCCGAACCAACCAGCATAATGATGATGGGAGAGATAGCCGCCAGATACCAGAACCAGCCGAAACCGATACTGGGATAGCGTCTTGACAACCAGATAATAACCAGGGTGACGAGCCCCAGCAGCACCAGTAATATAACAGCCTCCCCGGGACTACCGGCAGGGGGATAGGCCCGGCAGATGGTAAGGTCGATAGGCAGGACGCCCTTGATCAGGGGCCAGAACAGGTAGCGCAGCCCTTCTGGATGAATACCCCCGCCGGACTGGATACCGGCCACAATTTTTTCTGGTTTACTTATTAATTCGATAAGATAGGGTCCCAGGGCGATCAACAGAAAAGGGAGCTTTTCGATTATCAGAAATACATGGCCGGGCGGTTCGGGTTTTTGTTTGTATCTTAGCAAGGGCCAGTAATCCAGGGCCAGCATCAGGAAGGGGCCGACGATCAGGGTGGGTTTGCCCATTAACCCCAGTCCGAAAGGGATGAACAGGAAAAAATAACGTTTCAAACCGGGCCTTTTAGTATAATAGACATACGCCAGCAGGGTGGCCACCAGAAAAAAATCGGCCATAATGGTGTTGATATTGGTCAGCCAGGCGACTGCCTCCACGTTCAGGGGATGCACGGCTACCAGGGCTGCGGCAAAAGCGGCCGGAGTGATCGCGCTTGTTGCGCGTTCTATTAAAAAGAAGATAAGGATGACCGTCAAAGCATGAAAGAAGAGGGAAACCAGGTGGTGAAGCCCGAAGTCATCACCAAAAAAATGCCACTTGGTCATGTGCGTTATCGTGGTCAAGGGAATGCGGTAGGGGACATGATGCGGCCGGTCGATAAAGGCCCGGTAGATGTTGGCCGGGCTTAAGGATCGCGTCAGGATGGGGCTATCCATCATGATGAGGTGGTCATCATAATGGATATAATCATGGTGTCGAATCTGTCCGTAAATCGTGATCAGCAGCAGGATCAGTAAGAGACAGACTAATGTTTTTTTCAGTTGACGGGGCATGGAAAGCCTGTTCGGAATATTTTTCATGAATTATCCGGGTCAACCAGTGACTTATAATAAGGCGTTGTTCTGATATTGGCCAGATCTTCATCGTTTTTGAGCAATTCCCGGTTGGTGAGTCCGGCCGCCACGCTTTTTTTGAGCCACCTCACCGCCTCGGCCTGATCGTTTTTCAGGGCGTACAGGCAGGCCAGGTTGTAGGCGATGCTGGCGCTGCTGTCGGGCCGGTGTTTGAGGAGGTTTTTATAGACCTCGATGGCCCGTTCGTGCCGCCCCTTGTTTTTGTGCAGGCGGGCCAGTTGAACGGCCGCCTCAACCCGGCCGGGATCAAGCGACAAGGCCTGTTTAAACCGGGAGAGGGCGGCCTCGGTTTTATCCCGGCCGGCCATGATGAGGCCGATGCGGTAATGGATATCGGCGGCCCCCGGATGACGCGGGGCAATGGCAAGGGTTTTTTTGTAATGGGTCAGCGCCCTGGTCCAGGCTTCATTCTCAAAGAAAACGTCGGCCATGTTGCGGTGGGCTTCGGCGAAACCGGGGTGATGTTGCAGAGCCAGGGTAAAATGCTTCAGGGCCTGGTTGGGATCGTCAGCGGCCAGCAATACTCCCAGGTTGTTGTGCGCCTGAGGAAATTCGGGCTTTATCTTCAAGGCCTGGCTGAGATGCCGGAAGGCTTCACTGCGGTGGCCTCGTTCCGCCAGGGCCCGGGCCAGGTTGTTATGGGCGGCGTAATTGTTGTCGGTGACGGCCAGGGCGTGGTTGAAAATGGTCAGGTCGTTTCGCCAGTAACCGAGCTGGTGGCGGGAAGCCGTCCCCAGTGCGAGCAGGAGCGCCAGTCCCGCCAGGCCGATAAGGGGTTTTTTAAAAGATTTTTTTTCCAGGAAAGCCGCCCCGCCCCAGACAATTACCACGAATATGCCGATACCGGGCAGGTAGGCATAACGGTCGGCCATGGCGTGACTGCCGATACGGATGATGCCGATGACCGGCAGCAGGGTTATGAGAAACCAGAACCAGCCGACCGGGGCATAAGGTTTGTCCGGCCGCAGGTCGATAACTTTTCTGCTGATCGCCAGTAATAACAAGGCCGCGGCCGGGGGCTGCCACCAGGGCAGATTCGTTCGCCAGGGATAGAAAATGGCCAGATCAGCAGGCCAGAAGAGATGACCCAGGTAAGCGGCGTAATTGACCAGGGCGTTGGCTAACCTGGGGAGCAGGGGCGTTTGCGCCAGGGAGGAGAGGGCGTCCGACTGCTGCTGGGTGAAGACAGAGACCAGGCTGATAATTATCGCCGGCGCCAACAGGGGCAGTTTTTCCTTGACCAGCCGGCCCGGGGCAGCCTGTTGGAATCTGTTCAGGGGCCAGTAATCGAGCAGCAGAAGAATCAGCGGCAGGGTCACCAGGATGGGATTGGCCATCAGGCCCGGCAGAAAGCAGAGCATGGTCGCCAGGTATCTTGGCGGGGACGGCCGCCGGGTGTAACGAAGGTAAGCCAGGATGGTCAGCAGCCAGAAAAAAGCCGCCAGCAGTCCTTTGCGGGCGGCGATATAGGCGACCGCTTCCACGTTGAGCGGGTGCAGGGCAAACAGGCCGGCCACCAGCAGACTTTTATAAAAAGTCCCGGTCATGAGACGCAGCCCCAGGAACAACAGGATGCTATTGGCCAGGTGGAGGAACAGGCTGGTCAGGTGGTGCCCGGCCGGGTCAGCTCCGTATAGCTGGCAGTCGGTCATGTGAGACAGCCAGGTCAGAGGCATCCACAGGCAGTCACCCATGGTAAAGGCCCGTTTGATATTGGCCGGCGTCAACCCCTCCGGTACCCGGTGACTTTCCACGAAAAAAGGGTCGTCCATGTTTAAAAATTCATGACCGGCCAGCGGATAAAAAACTGCCGTGACCAGGGCGGCCAGAAACAGGCAGGCTGCGATTGTTTGATAATAACGACTCATAAGGCGGCCGGTTTTAACAGGTTCTTTTTCACGAAAATATCATATATAACGTTCAATTTATGTATAATCAAATTCGTTTCAGTTTCAGCCATAATTTTCGCAGCCCCCGGTGCCCGCGGGTTAATTTCAGTGTCGCCCGCAGCCGGACCGGGTGCAGGTAAAAATAAAAATAGGCGATTTTTTTTAATAAGAACAGTCTGGCGGGACTGATTTCATGCTTGCTCATGGGCGGACGTTTGACCCGGTTAGGATCATAATCGTCCAGCCGGGCCGGCGGTGTCCATCCTTCGGCCACCAGCCCGTCAAACAGCGCCGAACCGGGAAACGGAGTGGTGATGGAAAAAAGGGCTTCGGTCAGGCCGGACCGGGCCGCGAACCTGATGGTGCGCCACACCTCCCCGGTTGTTTCCGTGGGCGCTCCCAGCATGAAGAATCCGAACACCTGGACGCCCAGTTGATTGGCCTGGTCAATCAACCGGGTAATATCGTTCCGGCTGATTTTTTTATGGTAAATGCCGTTTCTGATGCGCCCGGTCACGGATTCGATGCCGATTTTGATTTTGACCAGGCCGGCCGCCTTCATCTGTTTCATGGTGGCATAATCCAGGGTGTCGGCCCGGGTATTGCAGGCCCAGGCAATATTAATTTTCCGGGCGAGCAACTCCCGGGAAAATTTTTCCAGCCAGCCGGGCACCACCGCGATGAGATCGTCGGCAAAGAAAAAAGCGTTCAGGCCATAAGTTTTTTGAAGATACCTGATATCCGCGATGACCCGTTCCGGCGTCCTGATTCTTACTTTGCGGCCCAGGGTTTTTCTGACCGTGGGCTGGCAGAAAGTGCATTCATAGGGACAGCCGCGGGAAACGGTCAGGGAAATCCCCCGGGCGTCCGGCCGGCAGGAGTCGAGCTGGAAAAAGTTGTCCATGTATCCTTTGATGTCAAACAGGTCAAAGGCCGGCGAAGGCAGGGAGTCGATATCGGCAATCAGGGGGCGGGGCGGGTTCCGGCGGATAAGACCGTCTTCTTTATACCAGAGGCCCGGAATGCCGTCGAAGTTTTTGTCCCCGTAAAAGGCCTCCAGGTACTCTTTAAAGGTGATTTCTCCCTCGCCTGCGCAGACGGCGTCAAGGCAATCTTCCCGGATAACATCAGCGGCCGCCATGGTGGCGTGGGGACCGCCGGCAATAACCAGAGAACCGTGATTTCTGGCCAGGCGGGCCGCTTTTAAAGCGTTGGTGGTCAGCAGGACATCCATGAAAATACCGGTAACATCCGGTTGGAACCGGGCCAGCGCCGCCTCGACATGCTGCCAGGAGGAAGTGAAACTGGTGTCAATCACAATTATGTCGATGTCCGCGATTTCTTCCCTGATATAGGCGGCCATGGTGGCCAGGCCGGTGGGCAGTTCTCCGGAAGGATAGCGGAACCGGGGGAAGATCAGGGCCGTTTTTTTCATAGGTGTCAAAATCACCCCCACCGGGACCGCTGAATTTTTATTTTGGACAACGGTGTTCCAGGATCATTAAAAATACAAGCCGTTGACGAAGCAGAGTCAAATAGCATATTATAACCTGAATTCAGGCGGGCGTTATTTTTTTATGGCCGCAATTCTTATGTAGACTACCATGCCTCATTATAAGAATATTTTCAATGAGTAAAATAAGATCAAGCAACCCGGACCAGCCGGCATATGGATACCCGGAATATTTGTAAAAAAAGAACCACCTGCAGGATCTGCGGCACGGAAAAGCTGGTGCCGGTCCTTGACCTGGGCCGGCAGTGCCTGGCTTCCGTGTTTGAGTCCCCGGGATCTCCGCCGTACCTGCGGCGAAAGTATCCCCTGGAACTGGTCCGGTGCGCCGATCCGGATGGTTGCGGCCTGGTCCAGCTCCGGCACAGCATCGCCCCGGAGGTCCTGTATCATCATTATGGTTATCGGTCGGGCATCAATGAACGAATGCGGTCTAACCTGAAAACCATCGCCACCACTGCCCGGGACATGGTCAAGCTTGAACCGGGCGACCTGGTCTGCGACATCGGCTGCAACGACGGTACCCTGCTGGACTTTTTCGACACGCCCGGGATCGATAAGATCGGGATTGATCCGGCCCGGAATGTGATTGCTTACGCCAGGGAAAAAGGCCTGGATGTTATCTGTAATTTTTTTTCCCGGGCGGAACTGGAACGGGTCCGGCCCGGCGCCAGAGCCAGGATTATCACTACCATTGCCATGTTCTATGACCTGGAGGAACCGGCCCGGTTCGTTGATGAGGTCGCTTCGCTGCTGACGGAAGACGGTCTCTGGGTCATGGAGGTGGCTTATCTGCCGACCATGCTGAAAAACAATTCTTTTGACACCATCTGCCATGAGCACCTGGAGTATTATGGCCTGCGTCAGATCGAGGGCCTGCTGGAACCTCACGGGCTGGCGGTGCACCGGGTGGAATTGAATTCCATTAACGGCGGCAGTATCCGCCTGTTTATTCGTAAAAAAGATTCCGGCGGCATCCCCCCCGAAACAGAAGCGGCCCTGTCCGGAATCCGTCAGGAAGAGCGAGCCCTGGAGCTTGACAGTGACGCTCCCTACCGGGATTTTTACCGGGCCGCCCTGGCTATCCGCCGGGAACTGCACCAGTTACTGGTTGATTTTCATGAACAGGGAAAACGGATTTATGTCTATGGCGCCTCCACCAAGGGCAATACCATTCTGCAGTTCTGCGATCTTGACAACCGACTGATAGGCAAGGCCGTGGATCGTAATCCCGACAAGTGGTCCGCCCGCACGCCGGCTACCAATATTGAGATTATTTCCGAGCAGCAGGCCAGGTCTGATCCTCCGGACTATTTTCTGGTGCTGCCATGGCATTTTTTTGACGTCTTCAGAACCCGGGAAAAGACCTTTTTAGACAGCGGGGGGAAATTTATTCTGCCCCTGCCCGAGGTCCGGGTGGTGGGAAAAAATGGTGCTGAAACAGTCACCGCCGGACTCTGATATCTTAATCTGTCTGCCGACTTATAATGAACGGCCCAATGTGGCCGGGCTGGTCGCCCGGATCAGGGCCCTGCCCCTGGCGGCGGAGATTTTGTTTATCGATGACAATTCTCCGGACGGTACCGGCCCGGTGCTGGATGACCTGGCCGGCCGGGACCGGGCTCTTCATGTCGTTCACCGGCCGGCCCGGCGGGGCATCGGCAGCGCTCATCTGGCGGCGATCCGGTTCGCGTATGAAGGCGGCTATCGCGTCCTGATCACCATGGACGCCGACGGTACCCACGCTCCGGAAGACATGCCCCGGCTGCTGGAAAAGTCGGACGAAGCCGGGGTGGTTATCGGCTCCCGGTTTTTGTCGGCTGCCGTCGATGATCGCCTTCGGCGGCAGACCCTTCAAAGCCGCCTGGTTCACGGCCTGACCGCATGGCTCTTCAAGCTGCCCTGCGATATGAGCAACGCTTTTCGGTTGTACCGCCTGGATAAAATTGATCCGCGAATTTTTAATCAATGCCGCTCCGGCGGTTATGCTTTTTTTCCGGAAAGCCTTTATTGGCTGTGTCAGAACGGTATAATGATCCGGGAGGTTCCGGTAAGCCTCAGCCGCCGACGGGCCGGAACATCCAAAATGAGACCGCGGGACGTGGCCGCCTGGGTGGCCGGGCTGGTTGTTCTGCGCTGGCGGGGCCGGTCCTCTCCGGGGCGGCCGCCCCGGTTATGATTTTTTTTGATGATGGGCATTGTTGATGAACAAATGGGATCACGCCCGGGCTTTGCTGCGGGAAACATTTTTGAAATATGTCCGCTTTTTTATTCCCGCCAACAGCCGGGTGTTAATGTTCGGCTGCCCGGACAATTGTTTCCTGGACAAGCTGCGGCCGGAAATCGGGATCGGCGTGGCTGCCGGGGCCGGGCCGGGCCATGCCGGAAGTAACATATATTACGTGGACGATATTGAAACTTTTTACGTAGAAGAAACGTTTGACTATATCATTATCAACGAGGTTCTGGATTCCGCGGCCGATGTCCGGCGGTTTCTGGTGGGGCTGCTCCGGATGGCCGGCCCGGAAACAAGAATTATCCTCAACAGCCTCAACCCGGGATGGAAGGGCCTCATAAGCACTCTTAGTCCCGGCAGCCCGGCCGCCGCCGGTCGGCAAACCAGGGCCGGCCGCTTTTCCCGGCGCGACCTGGAAAAATTTCTCGCCATTTCCGGCTATGAAATTATTACCCGGGAAAATTACCTGTTATTGCCCTGGCCGGTGCCGGTCGTGGCCGCTTTTACCAACCGCTTTCTGGCTAAATTGCCGTTGCTGCGAAGATGCTGCCTGGGACGCCTGACAGTGGCCCGCCCGGACAGACCGCCGGCCGATCCTTCGGAAATAACCACCTCGGTGGTAATTACCTGCCGGGACGAAGAAGGCAATATCCGGGACCTGGTGGAGAGAATCCCGGTCATGGGTAAAAAGACCGAGCTTGTTTTCGTGGAAGGCCATTCCGTGGATAATACCGTCGGCCGGGTCAGGGAAATGATGCGCCAATATCCGGACCGGGATATCAAGTTGTACCACCAGACCGGGATCGGCCAGGGAGACGCCTTCCGGCTGGGTTTTGACAGGGCCGAAGGTGATTTTCTGATCTGGCTCGAGGCTGATCTGACCACCCCGCCCGAAGAGGCCCGGCATATCTGGGAGGCTTATGCCGGCGGGCACGGCGAATATATCAATGGCAGCCGTTTTGTTTATCCCATGGCGCCCGGGGCCATGCCTCCGGTCAACAAGCTGGGCAACCGTTTTTTCAGCCGGGTTATGTCGCTGGTTACCGGCCGGGATTTCACGGATACCCTCTGCGGTTTCAAGGGAATTACCAGAACCGGTTACCAGCATATTGTCAACAGCCCCAACCGTTTTGACGATCTGGACCCTTTTGGCGATTTTCTGCTTATCCTGGGCGCCGTGAGATATAATCTTAAAATAGCGGAAGTGCCGGTGCACTACCAGCCCCGAAAATACGGAGAGTCCAAGGCTTATGGCCGCTCCTGGTTCGGCTTGCTGACCCATGCCCGGCTTTTATTTAAGATATGCCGACAGGCATTTATTGATTTCAGGTTATTGTAATGGAATACCGCGTACCTCAGGTAGAACCTTTTTTCGACGATAAAGAAACGGCTTATGTCGCCACCGCCCTTGAAAACCGGTGGATCACGGAGGGACCTTTCGCGGAAAAGTTTCTGGAAGCAGTCAAGAACCTGACCGGCGCCCCCTACGCGGTGCTGGCCCCCAATGGTACCCTGGGCCTGTATCTGGCCCTGGTGGCCGGCGGCATTACCTCGGGCGAAGTAATCGTGCCGGATTTTACTTTTAATGCTTCCGCCTCGGCGGTGGTCTTTGCCGGAGCCCGGCCGGTCTTTGCCGATGTCCGGTTATCCGATCTGAACATCGATCCTGGCCGGATAGAAGAGGCGATCACTCCGCGGACCCGGGCCATTATGCCGGTGCATGTTTATGGTCAGTCCTGTGACATGGCGGCCATTACCGGGATCGCCCGGAAACATAACCTGCGAGTCATAGAAGACGCCGCCCAGAGCCTGGGCGTTTTTCATGACAATCGCCATACCGGCCTGATCGGTGATGTCGGGGTGATATCGTTTTTTGCCGATAAGGTCATTACCACCGGGGAAGGCGGCCTGGTCCTGACCCGGCACCGGGATATCTATGAAAAGCTGACATATCTGCGTAATCAGGGCAGAATGCAAAGCGGCACTTTTGTGCATCCTTGCCTGGGTCTTAATTTTCGGATGACTGATCTGCAGTGCGCGGTGGGGCTGGCCCAGATGGAGAAGTTCCCGGAGATCGCGGCGGCCCGCCTCAGAAACTACGGGCTCTATCAAGCCTTTTTAAAAGACATTGACCAGGTCCGGTTTCTTGCCCGGAACGATTCCTGTAATCTGGTTCCCTTTCGGGTGCCTCTTCTGGTCGAGGAACCGGGTTCCTTGAGAGATTACCTGGAAAGCCGGCAGATCCAGACTCAGCGATTCTTTTTCCCCCTGCACCGGCAACCCTGTTATCAACCGGCCGAGGCCGATGAGGGTCGTTTTCGCAACAGCGATCACGCTTATGAGAAGGGATTGTTACTGCCGGTCTTCAGCAGCCTGACCGAAGAGCAGATTGAATATGTCTGTTCTCAGGTGGCCGCGTTTTACGGGG
>JBKHHL010000080.1:0-11549 GCA_046539175.1 Desulfosudaceae bacterium | reverse complement strand
AGGACAAGTTCATGGTGTAATTTAAAAAGAATTAGCCTTGATGGTTTCGTAAAAAATCTTTACATCGTCATTCCGGCGAAAGCCGGAATCCAGAACTATTTGATTTTACTGGACCCCGGCCTCCGCCGGGGTGACGAAATATGGTAAATCTGGACTTTTTACGAGTACATCAGCCTTGATATTTCACGAGTCGATTTGAGCGCAACTTTAAGGCGCAGGACACGAAGCTGTAGTAAATCTACTGCGAGTGTCCTGCAACAAAGCAGATGGAGCCAGGGGCTCGGACTCAAGGCGACCCGCCCGAAGGGTGAATTTTTTCGAAATTAAGATGGTAAAAAATCCATAAACAGCCAGCTATAAATTGTATTTTGAAAAAGAACCTGAAATTATTTATAACTAATTGAAATTTATTCATTAACCAACTATATTCGAAAAATTTGATGAAATATTCGGGTTAGTTTCCTTTTTTTTAGTATTGACAACCGGAGCAGCCAGAACTAATAATACCCTGACGGACGGACTGGTCCGTCCGTCAGGGTAAATATATAGAAAATTATGAATATTAACGAGTTAACCACGAGAGACAAAATTCTGGCGGCCGCCAACAGCGAATTTGCCGAAAAAGGATTTTACCGGGCCGTGGTCTCGGATATCGCCGACCGGGCCGGCGTGGGCAAAGGAACGGTCTACCGCCACTTCGGCAACAAGGAAGACCTCCTGGGGTACCTCGTCAACCAGGGGGTGAACCGTCTGGAAAAAGGGATTGAAAGGGTTGTCGCCGAAACCGCTTCCCCGAAGGACTCCCTGGCGGAAATCATTTCCATCTTCCTGGAACTGCACGAAGGTTCCAAAGAGCTCAATAAAATTATTATCATGGAAGGACTCCAGAATATCGGCCGCGTTCAGGCTGATCTTTTGACCGGCGTCAAACGCATTCACCAACATCTGGCCGGGTTATTCCAAATAGGTATCACGAACGGCACCTTTGTCGATCACGATCCCGATGAAATGGCCCTCATCTTTGAGGGTCTGATCTGGTCTATTCTCCGTAATGCCGTTCTGTTTGAAACAACCCTGGACAGAGACAATTTGAAAACCGTATTATGGGAAATCTGCTTGAATGGATTTACCAGGCATCAATCAAAGGAGAGCTCAAGATGACACCCGTTAAAATCCCGGCATTCCCTCGCGCCCGGCGTGTGGCCGGCCTGGTGCTGACCGCGGTCGCGGCCTGGCTGCTGATGGCACAGATCGCCCCGGCCCGTGACGCCGGCCTGACCCTGGAGCAGGCCTGGCAGATGGCCCTGCGTCAAAATGAAAACATTCAGGCTTCCCGGGAAGATTTAACCCAAGCGGATCGTAACCTGGATATGGCCACCTCACACCTGTACCCCCAGGTTTCCGCCACCGGCTCCGCCACTCGCCGAAAAGATATCAATCCCATGATGAATCCGGACGAATATGAAGTTCTCCAGGTGGAGATGGACCAGCATATTTATCAACTTGGCAAAGTCTGGACCGGCAAGGAAATAGCGGCCCATCAACGGGATGGAACCAGGCTGAACCATAGACGCACGGTCCGGGAGGTGCTCTTCCAGGTGACGGCTGCCTATTATAATGTGCTGCTGGGACGTCAGGCCATTGAAATCGGAGAAAGCTCCCTGACCCGTGCGAAAAAACAGCTGGAACGTGCCCAGGCCCGCTACGACGTGGGCATGAGCACCGAAACTTATGTTCTGCGGGCAAAGGTCCAGGTGGCCCAGGCCAGAGAACAGCTGGAACGGGCCCGCAACCAGTACAACGTGGCCCGGGAAAACCTGGCCCTGGAAACCGGCCTGGACTCCCTGCCTGCTTCCATCGAGGAACCGGAAGAAGGTTCTTTTCCTGAAAAATCGGTGGAAACCCTGGTCACTGAAGCTTTGGCCAACCGTCTGGATCTGCTGGCCGCTGAAAAGGACACGGCCGCGGCCAAGGCTAATATCAAGTGGGAAAGAGCCGATTTTTTTCCAAAAATTTTCGCGCGGGGGGAATACTCTTACACCACCGAAGAGATGCTTTACAATAAACACGATGAAGACTGGAGCGCCTCACTTAACCTCAGCGTTCCCCTCTTTACCGGCGGCCGCAACCGGGCTGAACTGGCCGAGGCCAAATCGAAACACCGGCAGACCCGTTTTAATCTGCAACGAAGAAAAAACGCCATCCGGACGGAAGTCCGCAGCGTTTACCTGGACCTGCAAACCCAACGGGAAGTACTCCAGCAATATAAGGCCCAGGTGCGCTCCGCCAAAAGCAACTACCGTCAGGTGACAGCCCAGTTTGAAGAGGGAATGGCCACCTCGGTCGACCAGGTGGACGCCTTCACCACCCTGAATCAGGCCCAGAATCAGCTGGCCAACGCCCATTACGACTATCAGTTGAATCTCGTCAAGCTGCAATTGGCGACCGGCTCTTTTCCGGTCCCGGAAACAGCCGCGACAAATTGAAAGCCCTTATCTTATAAGGAGAACGTATGAAGTCCCTGCCTGTCCTTCTTCCCCGATTTTTTCTTAACCTGCCCGGCTGGTGCCTGCTTGCGGCCCTTGTTTGCCTTGGGCTGAGCCATATTCCGGCCGGGGCAGAGGAAAAGCCCGACAATTCATCTCCCTGCACCAATGCCGAACTGACCCAAGTCATGAAAAAGGATATGGACCTGATCGTTAATGGGGTGGGCACTCTGGAGGCCGATCAAAAAGCTCTTATCAGGACGGAAGTAACCGGCACCATTGAAACTGTTTTTTTCAAAGAGGGCGCCGCAGTAAGCAAAGGAGAAAAACTGGTCCAACTTGATGACACCAGTCTTCGCAACCGGATGCGGGCGGCCCGGGCCGCGGTTAGGGAAGCCCGGGCCACGCTCAGTAACGCCGAAAGAACCCTCCGGCGTCAGCAGGAGTTGTCCCAGCGCGACCTGACCAGCCAGGATGACCTGGATCAGGCCCGAACCGCCCGGGAAACAGCCGCGGCCCGGGTCGAACGGCTTACCGCGGAACTGGCCATGATCCAGGAGGACCTGAACGACGCCACCATCACCGCCCCGTTCGCGGGGACAGTCGGTCAACGGCTGGCGGACGCGGGCAACTGGATTAAGGCCGGCACCCGGCTGACCACGCTGGTCAAAACAGACCCGCTCCGCATGGCCTTCAGCCTCCCGGAACGATATCTGGGCGACATCGAGCCGGGACAAAAGGTTGAAATTAACGCCGCATCCCGTCCCGAGCGGACTTTTGAGGGCCGGATTTTCTTTGTCAGCCCGCGGGTGAACGAATCGACCCGGAGCTTTCTGGTCAAAGCCGGTATCGACAACCAGGATAATATTCTCAAACCCGGGGGCTATGCCTCTGTCTCCGTTATCGTCGAAACCCACCGGGACGCCGCGGTTATACCGGAAGAAGCCCTCATCCCCACCCGGACCGGCTACAAAGTGTTCGTGGTGGAAGAGGAGGTGGCCCGCCTGCAGGAAGTAAAGCCGGGATTACGCCGTCCCGGGCTGGTCGAGATCACCGCCGGACTGTCGCCGGGCGAAACCGTGGTCCGCTCCGGTCACATCGCCCTGCATGACGGCAGCCGGGTATGTCCGTCTGAAAAATCTCCCAAATAAATCAGCTATAACAGAGGTTTCATAAATCATGCTCTGGAATTTATGCATTCGGCGGCCGGTACTGACAATTGTTATTTTCCTGGCCATAACCATATTCGGAATTTACGGCTACCTGGAAATGCCGGTCCGGGAATATCCCGACGTGGATTTTCCCATTGTCAACATCAGTGTCGTTCTCCCCGGGGCCTCTCCGGAAGTCATCGAGACCGAAGTGGTGGAACCCTTAGAAGAAGAATTGAACACCATTGAAGGCATCAAGGAGATCACCGCCACCTGCCGGGAACAGGTCGGCAGCGTCACGGTGGAATTCGAGCTTTCCCGGGACGTTGACGTGGCCGCCCAGGATGTCCGCGACCGCGTCACCCGAGCCCGGACGGAGATGTCGGAAAATATCCAGGAGCCCATCATCCGCAAGGTTGACCCGGATGCCCAAGCGGTGCTGTGGGTGTCCCTGACCGGCGATGAACGCTGGGACATGGTTCGCCTGACCGATTATACCGACCGTTTTCTGAAAAATCGTCTGGAGAAGCTGCCCGGGGTGGGCCAGGTCATGATCGGCGGTGAGCGCGAGTACGCCGTGCGGATCAAACTTGATCCGGACAAGCTGACCGCTTATAACCTGACGGTCCAGGACGTGGTGGGAGTTATCCAGCAGGAGAATGTTGATATCCCTTCCGGTCGCCTGGAAAGCGTTAACCGGGAATTTCTGATCAACATCGACAGCCAGTTCCCTTCGGCCGAGCCTTTTAATGAACTGATTATCAAATACCAGGACGGCGCCCCGGTGCGCCTGAACGACCTGGGCCGGGCCGTGGCCAGCGTGGAAAACGACCGCAACGTGGCCCGGTTCAATGGTGAACCGACCGTCGGGCTGGGCATTGTCAAACAATCCGACGCCAACATGCTCCAGGTGGTCGAGCTTCTTAAAGAAGAGTTGCAGAAAGCCGGGGATGAATTTCCGCCCGGACTGACCTACCAGATCGCCTCCGATGATTCCCTGTACGTGGCCGAGAGCATCAATGATCTGCTGACCACCATCTTTCTGGCCACCGGCCTGGTCATGCTGGTGGTACTGACCTTCCTGGGCAGCGGCCGAGGTACTCTGATTACCACCGTGGCCATCCCCATCTCCCTGCTGACCGGCCTGGCCATCGCCTACGCCCTGGGGTTCTCGCTGAATATTATCACCCTGCTGGCGCTGATCCTGGTGGTGGGCATCGTGGTAGACGACGCCATCGTGGTTCTGGAAAGCTGCTACCGTCACATGGAACACGGGGCTGAGGCCAAACCCGCCGCCCGGACCGGCACCACCGAGATCGCCTTTGCCGCTTTCGCCAACTCCCTGGCCCTGGCTTCGGTCTTTATTCCGGTGGCTTTCATGCCGGGCATGATCGGCCGTATGTTTAACCAGTTCGGTCTGACCGTCACCTTTACCGTGTTCGCCTCCACCTTCGTCGCCCTGACCCTGACGCCCATGCTCTGTTCACGGTACCTGAAAGTTTCCGGCAACGGCGGCCGCAAACCGGTTTTGTTCCGGATCACCGAAAAAATGTTTCTGAAACTGGAAAGCGGTTACCGGCCCCTGCTGCGAGCGGCCTTAAAACATCGTTTCCTCACGGTTGTGATCGGTATCCTGGCCTTTTTTACGGGCATCTTTTTTTTACATATGCTGGAATCGGAATTCGTGCCCACCGTGGACGAATCCAAGTTCATGATCGCCTTTGAAACCGTGGAAGGCGCCACGGTTCACTACACCGACCAGTACGCCCGGCAGCTCGAACAGGTTCTGAAAGACACGCCGGAAGTAAAGTCCTTCTTTCTGGCCATCGGCCTGTCCAGATCCGGACCGGGTCGGGCCAACGAAGGCGTCAGTTTTATCCGTTTGACGCCGCGTGATCAGAGGGACCGCTCCCAGGAAGAAGTCATGAATGATCTGCGGAGTCGCTTTGCCGGCCTGACCGGCGGACGGGCTTTCGTCCTGGACGCCGGCGGTCCGGTCGCGGCGGAATCACCTCTGCAACTGGTCTTGAAAAGCACTGATCTGGACCGCCTGGCCGCCCGGCAGGACGAAATCATGGGCTGGATGCGCGGCCAGCCGGAATACGTGGGCGTCCACTCCAACACCAAGATGAACAAACCCGAGGTCAATATCGCCCTGAACCGGGATAAAGCCCAGCAACTTGGTATCAGCGCGGCTGAAATCAGCACCACCCTGCGCTATATTTTCGGTGAACCGGAAATATCGGAAATTGACCGCGACAATAAACGCTACTCTGTCATTTCGGAAATTGACCGGGAACACACCCTGCCGGAAACCATTTACAGCCTGCATCTTCGCAACCGGCACGACCAAATGATTTCCCTGGCCAATGTGGTTGATATCAGCGAAGGCGTCGGTCCCAGCGCCATCCATCATTTCAACCGGGGCCGCTCGGTCACCATCAACTCCCAGCTGGGCGAAGGTGTTCCCCTGGGCAGGGCCCTGGACAAACTCAACGATTACGTGGACCGGGAACTGCCGCCGGACATCCAGACCGAAGTCAGCGGCCAGGCGGCCGATTTCAAGGAGTCCTTCTTTTACCTGACCATGGCCCTGGTGTTTGCCGTCATTTTTATCTTTCTGGTTCTGTCCGGACAGTTTGAGTCGTTCCTGCACCCCTTTACCATCCTGATGACCCTGCCCCTGGCCGGGGTGGGCGCCTTCGGAGCCCTCTTCCTGTTCGACATGACCATCAACATCTTTTCTTTTATCGGTATCATCATGCTGCTGGGCCTGGTTACCAAGAACGGCATCCTCCTGGTGGATTACGCCAATGTCCTGGTGGCCCGGGGAGAAACCGTCCGGGAAGCCGCCCGCCAGGCCGCCCAGGTCCGTTTCCGGCCGGTACTGATGACCGCCGTCTCCACCATCCTGGGCATGATGCCCATCGCCCTGGGCTACGGTGCCGGGGGCACGGCCCGGTCGCCCATGGGCGTGGCCATCTCCATGGGCATGGTGGCCTCGACCCTGCTGACCCTGGTCGTCATCCCGGTCATCTATACCCTGTTTGACAGCCTGGAAAAACAGATTCTGAAACGACGGACCGTTTCCCTGATCGTTTTTATCGCCCTGGTGGCGCTGGTGGCGCTGATGGCAGTCTGGAGAATGACGGGCTGATCCGGACATTTCATGAGCTATCCGGGCTGAATCAGGACACCGGACAGGGGCGAATATCATTGACACCTTTCGCCGGATCATTGTAAATCAGGGGAAAAAGGAGGGGCCGGCGACACCACCGTATCCAAACCAAACGGAATTGACCGCCGGTAATTTTGATGGCTTCGTAAAAAGTCCGATTGCCGCATGGCGGCCGGCTGCGTTGCAGCGTTTTTCTCGGAATTTCACGTACTGCTAAGTACGCTGCATTCCTCGAAAAACACTGCGCCTTGATCTCGAACTTTTTACTTTGCCATCCCAAAATGGACTTTTTACGAAAACGTCAATTTTCAAGGTTGAATTTTATGAAACTGATGCATATAACCGTACATTTTGAATTTTCCGAAGATATTGAAGAGATACTAAATAGCAATGAAATTCAAAACTATGTGCGATATAATATGATGCAGGGTCAGGACCGCGACGGGCGCCATTTCGGGAACCAGGTCTTTCCCGGCAGCATCACGGTTATCCAGGCCCAGGTACCCGAAAATAAAATTGAGCCGGTATTCCAGGCCCTGAAAAACTTCCGGGAATCCAAGCCGGCTCATCAGCACCTCGAGGCCCTGATTCTGCCGGTGGAAAACCGACTGGCCTGAACCGGGCAACAAGCCATAGCGCCTGGCGGTTACTGAGATGAAGCGGCCTTGGTCAGCCCGGATATTGCACGAGTCGATCTGGACCCGAAGGGTGACGGTCTCGTAAAAAGTCCGAATCAGGACGGCAAAGTAAAGTTCAAAATCAGCTGACAAGCGGGGCTCGCGCAATCACGAATAATGCAGAGTAGTTAGCGTATGTTAAATTCTTAGTAGTGGCGCCTGACGCAGCCGCCCGTCATGCGGCAATCCGGACTTTTTACAAAGCCGACAATTATATATAGTAGAAAAAATTCATGAAATATTCGGGCTAGATAAAGGAGCTTCCGGTGGGATACAGGGACTGGTTATATAATCATTGCAGCGGTAAGATAGTCGAGGCTGAACAGGCTATTACCAAGATTAAAAGCGGCGACCGGGTTTTCGTGGGAACCGGTTGCGGTGAGCCCCAGCATCTGATCAAAACCATGGTCAAAGACGAGTCCATCCAGGACATCATGGTCTACCAGATGCTCTCTTCCACTTTTGCCCAGTTCGTCAACGACGATTCTTTTTTACGCCGGTTCTTTTTAAAACTGTTCTTCATCAGCCGTGATATGCGTCAGGCCGCCTTTGACGGTAAGATCGAATACATTCCGGCATACCTGTCCCAGATCCCGGGCCTGTTCGCCAACCGCAATATCGGGCTGGACGTGGCCCTGATTCAGGTCAGCCCGCCCGACAATTTCGGCTTCTGCAGCCTGGGGGTGTCAGTGGACATTACCCGGTCCGGAACGGAAAACGCCAAGCTGGTCATCGCCCAGGTCAACGCTGAAATGCCCATGACTTACGGCGACGGCTTTATCCACGTGGATGACCTGGACTACCTGGTGTTACAGGACGAGCCCCTGGTGATCGGCTACCGCGAACCAAATATCAATGAAGTCTCCCAGCGCATCGGTTTGTACGTCTCCCAGCTGATACCGGACGGGGCCACCCTGCAAATCGGTTTCGGCCAGCTGCCCAACTATATCCTGGACCACCTCCACCATAAAAAAGACCTGGGCCTGCATACCCAGTTGATCACCGACGGCATGATTCCCCTGTTTAAGAAAAAAATCATCACTAACAAGAAAAAGACGCTGCTCCGGGGACGGGCCGTGGCTTCGCTGTGCATGGGCACGTCCGAGCTGTATAGCTACGTCAACAAAAACCCCATGTTCATCTTCCGCTCTTCGGAATTTGTCAACGATCCCACCGTTATCGCCCGCAACGACAACCTGGTCTCCATCAGCTCCGCCCTGGAAGTGGACCTGACCGGTCAGGTCTGCTCCGACTCGGTGGGCCATCTGTTTTACAGCGGTATCGGCGACCAGGTCGATTTTCTGCGGGGCAGCGCCATGTCCCGGGGCGGCTTTTCCATCATCGCCCTGCCTTCTACCGCCCAGAAAGGCCAGGTCTCCCGGATCGTCTCCCATCTCAGCGAAGGAGCCGGCGTGGCCACCACCCGGGGAGACATCCATTTCGTGGTGACCGAATACGGCATCGCCGAGCTGCACGGCAAGGGCATCTACCAGCGCACCATTGAACTGGCCCAGATAGCCCATCCCAAATTCCGGGAAGAGCTGATCTCATTCGCTAAAAAGCATCACTATATCTTTCCCGACCAGCTGCCGCCGGCCCAGGAAGACCTGATTTTCCTGGAAGATTATAAAAGCACCATGACCCTGAAAGACGGCCGGGTGGTGGAATTCCGCCCGCTGCTGCCCTCGGACGAATTTTCCTATCGCAATTTTTTCTATTCTCTGAAAGGCCAGACCATCTACTACCGGTTTTTCCATAAAAAACGTATCTTTTCCCATGCCATGCTGCAGAAGCAATGGTCCTCGGTGGATTACCGCAAGAACATGTCCATCATCGGACTGGTCCGGGACAAGGGCCGCAAGGAGTTCATGGCCATCGGTTCCTATGCCAAGGGTGAAGACGAAAAGCGGGCTGAGGTGGCTTTTGTCGTCCGGGAAGACTTTCAGAACATGGGCATTACCAGCAATCTGCTGAAAATTCTGGAACGCATTGCCATTGAAAACGATTACAAGGGGTTCTGCGCCACGGTTCTGGCTGAAAACACCGCCATGCTGCATATCTTCAAAAAACATTATCCCAATGCCCTTTTTAAAAGGGAAGGCGGCAGCGAAGTTAACGTAATCATCGATTTTGACAAGGCCTGATGACGGTGGCGCTACCGGCTGCCGCGGGTTCCAAATCATGGCAGGCTTTCCTCCGTGACCACGCCCGTCAAATAGGCCTTGACATCACCACCAGCCAGGCCATCCTGATGGCCAGCCACGCCTCGGAGCTGGAACGCTGGAACCGGAAGATCAATTTAACCACTATTACCGACCCCGCTGAAATGGCCGTCAAGCATTTTCTGGACTCCCTGGTCCCGGCTGACCACCTTTTCGACGGCGCCACCCTGCTGGATATGGGTTCCGGCGGAGGTTTCCCGGGTATACCCCTGAAAATACTCAATCCTACGCTGAAGGTAACCCTGCTTGACGCCACCCGCAAAAAAATCAGTTTTCTGACCCAGGTTATCCGTCTGCTGGAACTGGACGATATCAGGGCGTCCCGCGCGCGCGCCGAGGTGCCGAAGGATCTCCCCGGACCGGATCGATCCTTTGATATCATCATCTGCCGGGCCTTGGCCGCCCTGGACAGATTCGTTGAACTGGCTCTCCCCTTTTTAAAACCGGGCGGCCGCCTGATCGCCATGAAGGGGGATTATGCTGAAGATAAAATCGTCAATTTGAAAAAGATGCCCCTGACCACCAACAAAAAAAATATTCCGATCTCAGACCTTTTTGCCATTCACACTTTTGACTACCGGCTGCCCCTGGCAGGGGACCAGCGCCGCCTGGTCATCCTGGACCATCTCCGGCCGGAAAAGGCGCCGGACAAAAATTGACATTTTTCCGGCTCCCGTGTTACCGTGACTTGTTCGATGGGCCAGGAGCAGAATAAACAAGAAAAACCTGATTTGATAAGAACCATGACACCCCCCATTTACCTGGATTATAACGGCACCACCCCGCTGCTGCCGGAAGCACGCCGGGCCATGGAACCTTTCCTGGGGGAGGAGTTCGGCAACGCCTCCAGCGCCCACTGGTACGGTCTCGCCCCGCGCCGGGCGCTGGAGCACGCCCGGCAACAGACCGCCGACCTGCTCGGCTGCCGGCCGGAGGAGATCATCTTTACCAGCGGCGGCACGGAATCAAACAACCACGCTCTTAAGGGCATGGCCGAGCTCATGTCCGACCGGGGCAACCATATCATCACCACCGCCATCGAGCATCCGGCCATAACCGAAGTCTGCTCTCACCTCCGGGAACACGGCCGGCAGATCACCGCCGTACCGGTGGACACTCACGGACGGGTAGCGCCGGCTGACGTGGAAGCGGCCATCCGGCCGGGAACCATCCTCATCTCGGTCATGCACGCCAATAACGAAATCGGAACCATCCAGCCCCTGGAAGAGATCGCGGAGATTGCCAACCGGCACAATCTTGTCCTGCACACGGACGCGGCCCAGTCAATCGGCAAAATTCCGGTCTCGGTCAAAGACCTGGACGTGGCCCTGCTCTCTTTGGCCGGTCACAAGCTTTACGCGCCCAAGGGCGTCGGCGCCCTTTATGTCCGCCGGGACATTCCCCTGCCGCCCTTCTGCCACGGCGCCGGCCAGGAGAACAGCCGCCGGGCCGGCACCGAGAACATCGCCGCCATAGTCGGTCTGGGCGCGGCCTGTGAAGCGGCCGCCCGGGACCTGGAAGCGGTCATGGTTCACCTGGCCGCTTTGCGGGACCGGCTCCACCAGGAGCTGCAAAAGGCCGTTCCCGGTATCCGGCTGAACGGCCACCCGGAAAAACGGCTGCCCAACACCCTCAGCCTGTCTCTGGCGGGCATTGACGCCGACCGCCTGCTGGAGACCATCGGTCCGGAGGTAGCGGCCTCGGCCGGGGCGGCCTGCCACGCCAACACCGTCAAGGTTTCTCATGTCCTTCAGGCCATTGACCTGCCCCGGGAATGGGCCCGCGGCACCGTCCGCTTCAGCGTCGGCCGGATGACCACCGAAAGCGACATTGAT
>JBKHHL010000229.1:0-2829 GCA_046539175.1 Desulfosudaceae bacterium | reverse complement strand
TGGATTCCGGCCTTCGCCGGAATGACGATGTAAAGACTTTTTACGAGACCGTCATTTTTTAAAATTTGAAAAACTGTCATAACATATCAGGAGGAGCCGTGGCTGTAATAACAATTTCAAGACAATTCGGCGCCGGCGGTAAGACGCTGGGAACCATGATCGCGAAAAAAATGGACTATGTTTTTCTGGATGACCTGGTCATAAAAGAAATTGCCAAATCCGCCCGGGTTTCCAGGGACACGGTTGTCTCCATCGAACGAACCGCCGGCAGCTCTCTGTCCCGTTTCATCTCCTCTTTTATTTCCAGCAGCTACATTGACCGGCTGACCGGTGAAAAACACGGCTACATTGACGAAAATGTTTATGTCGACGTGCTTTATGAAGTAATCAGAAAGCTGGCCGACCGGGACAATGTCGTCCTGATGGGACGTGGCGGTCAGTATATTCTTCAGGAAGTGCCCAACGTCTATCATATACTGCTGATTGCCAGTGATGAAGACCGGGTCAAGTTCATGCAGCGGTATTATAATTTATCCGATAAAAACGCCAAAGCGGCCGTTTTAAAAGGTGACCGCCGCCGGTCCAATCTCTATCAAAAACTGGGCAAACAGAACTATGACGATCCCAGGCTGTACCACCTGGTTTTAAACATGCACCTGATTCCGTTGGAAACGGCCCGGGATCTGGTTTGCGACCTGGTAACCTCATCCGCCACAATGCCGGAATAAAGGTGCCGGACAGTCCGGGATTCTACCCCGGATGTTTCAAAGGCGGCCGATATGAAGCTAACCCGGATATTTAATGGAATAATGTTTTTCAAAAAATTTTCATGAAATATCCGGGCTACCGGGCCACAGCCGGTCCCGCGCCGATATCTGCAACCTCAAACAATCTTTTTTAAATTAAGGAGACACATGGAACCCTTATCACCCAACATCATCGCCAACGCCCTGAATTGCCATGCCAAAAACAATACTGACGGAGAAGCCGTGGTCTACGGCGACAAACGGATCACCTGGCGGGAACTGGCCGTGCGGGTCTGCAAACTGGCCAACGCCCTGCGCCAGGCCGGCCTGGACAGGGAGGACAAAGTCGCCTTCATGTTTTACAACTGCCCTGAATTTATTGAGATAAACTACGCGATTCAGGTGGCCGGAGCCATTCCGGTACCCATGAACTACCGTTTCGTGGCCGGAGAAATCGAGTACCAGATCAATCATTGCGACGCCCGGATTTTTATATACGACCACCATTTTCAAGAACAGGTGGCCGAGGCCGCGCCGGCCCTGACCAACCTGGAAACCTTTATCTGCCGGGGGGAAACCGTCTCTGACAACGAACTGAACTATGAGACCTTTCTGGAATCCGGTAACGACGAAGATCCCGGCATAGAGACCGGCTGGGAGGACGTGGCGGTTATGATTTACACCGGCGGCACCACCGGTTTTCCCAAGGGTGTCATGCTGACCTATGGCGGCCACCTGGACATGTTCTGCCACCTTTTTGCTTCCATTGTCACCCGCGCCGCCGAAGTCGACCTCAGCCGCGAGCAGATGCGGCGGTTGACCAGACTGATCGACCTGCCCGGCATGGGCATGTTCACCAGCCTGGCCCGCACGAAACTGGCCCGAAAAATCCTGAGCAGCAAAAAAACCGGAGCGTCCGTGGAAAAAGCCGTCCGTTACGTGCTGACCCATCCCCAGGCGGCCCGCATCGGATACAAGAACACCATCGGCCTGATGACACCATCCCTGCCCTATTTTCACGATGCCTCTTACCAGACCCTGATCCTGGCCGCCCTGACCGGTAACGTCCGCTCCATCATCATGCCGGATTCCGCCTTCAACCCGGAAAATATTCTGGCCACCGTGGAAAAAGAAAAACCGGCTTTCATGGCCAATGTCCCCACCGGCTGGAAAAAAATAGTCTCCTGTGAAAATTTTGATCAATACGATGTCGGCTCCCTTATGGCCGCGGCCACCGGGGCCGGGGCCTGTTCGGCGGACCTGAAACGAAAAATCTTTGAAAAATTTCCCGGTATCCTGCTGCTGGACATGTTCGGCCAGACCGAAATGACTCCCATCACCTCCTTCCGCATCGACACCGGGCCGGAGACCGTCAAGGAACGCTCGGTGGGCAAGTCCATCCTGGAGGTGCGCATTGTCGACGAAAACGACAATGATGTTCCCCGGGGAGAAGTCGGAGAAATCATGTATAAATCCGGCTGGATCATGAAAGGTTACTACAAGGACGAACAGCAGACCTCCGCCACCATGAAGGACGGCTGGTTCAAGGGCGGCGATCTGGGCTATATCGATGAAGAGGGCGAAGTCCGCATCGTGGACCGCAAAAAAGAGTGTATCAATTCCGGCGGAGAAAAAATATTTCCCCTGGAGGTGGAAGAAGTGCTGCATAACCACCCCCACGTCCAGGATGTCTGCGTCATCGGGGTACCGGACGAAGAATGGGGCCACACCGTCCGGGCGGTGGTTCAGCCGGCCACGGGGATTACCCCTGATCCCGAAGAAATTATCTCCTTCTGCCGGGGGAAACTGGCCGGCTTTAAAATTCCCAAATCGGTGGTCTTCGTGGAAGAACTGCCCCTGTCACCGGTCGGCAAGGTCTTAAGATCCAAAATCCGGGAATTTTACGGGCAGCCGGAACAGGCCTGAAGCGCCGCTAAAAAAATAACCCGGACCCGCCCCCGCGGATCCGGGTTATTTCCTCTCCTTCTTTAAAACCGGTATTTCAGACCGGTATAAAAAGACCTTCCAGGCATGGGATACCCCTGGATAACTTCATACCGCTCCTCGAAAAGATTGCGGATTT
>JBKHHL010000079.1:0-11763 GCA_046539175.1 Desulfosudaceae bacterium | reverse complement strand
TTTCTGGATTGGAAACACCAGATGGTGCCATCCATGTGAAATGGATGGACACTATCTTGTTGATCCGGCTGTTTTGTGTTACATAGTATTTATGGCAGTTCTTTTTTGTTGTTTTTAAATTACTGATTTATAAAAAGAACAAAACATATTTTCAGTCGCCTTGTCGAAGTAATTAATGTCCGGGCCGGCACTGCTGAGACGAACAGAAATAAACACGGCGGCCGTTTTAAAATGACGGCTGAGCCCGGGGCCGGGGCAGTTTTAATCAGCGACCTGTCGGTATAAATTCACGGTAATGACTCCCGGTAAAGAATCAATGATCAAGCGGCTGACTAAAATACTCATATTCGTCCCGTTTTTAACGGCGGCGCTGGCCTTCGTCCTGATTGTTTTTCTCCAGTTGTTTCTGAGCACGGACCTGGCCCGGGATCTGGTTATCAGGCGCCTCAATGCCGCCCTGGCCGGCCGGGTCAGCTGGCAAAACCAGGTCGTGTCACTTTTTCAGGGGCAGATCCGGCTGGCCGGGATCGAGATTCTTGATCCACAGGGACAGCCGCTGATTGCTTCTCAGGAACTGCTTGTCAACCTCGGCCTGTCCGATCTTCTTTTCGGCCGGGTGCTGGTGGAGTCCGCCCGGATCAGGCGGCCGGAGATTCTTCTGCGAAGAGATTCCGGCGGTAACCTCAACCTGGTCCAGGCTTTTGCCGCCCGTCAGTCGGGTCCGGAATCAGACCAGCAAGAACCAGCCGGACTTCCGCCAGTGAACCTCCGGATCAAGAGACTGGCCCTGGCAGAGGGAAGCTTCTCCTTTTTTACCCCGGCTCAGGACGGCAGCTCTAAGCGGCCCCTGTTGTTAAAGGAATTTGATCTCATCGTCACCAAGGCTGATCTTTTTCAAAAATCCGGCAGTCTGCGCTTTCTGGTCCGTGGCGGCCGGATAAGCCTGTCCGGCCTGGACCTGCCCATCGACCGTTTTCTGCTGGAGACAACCCTGGCCCAAGGCGGTCTTGATCCCCTGGAATTTGAGCTTCGTTCCGGCACCTCCCGGGTCGCGGTTTCCGGCGCGGTGTCCTCTTTGTTTACCGATCCCGAACCTGACGTCCGGATCAATGCCGCAGCCGATCTTACCGAAATCCGGAAAATTATGAAGTTTGATCCGCGGGTCCCTCCGGAGTTGTCCGGCCGGGCGCGCCTCAGGGCGAGCGTGGCCGGCAATTTCAGGAATCCCGACGTCACCGTTGAGCTGGAAACCGGAGATTGCCGGCTGGCCGGCTTTGATTTTCAAAAGATGGCGCTTACGGCCCGGATGCGGGACCGTCTTGTCGAGGTAGCAAGTCTTGAAACCTTCCTGAGAGCCGGCCCGGAAGTGGCCACGCTCAGAGCCTCCGGCCGGATTGATCTTCAGGAGGCCTTTGCCGAAGGCTTGACCGCCCCGCCGAGCGACCTGGAAGCCCTGGCCTGCCGCCTGGAAGCCGGGGTCGAGAACCTGGCGCTGTCCAGCCTGCCCGGCCTGGAAGGCTTCCGGGGGATTCTTTCCGGCCGGTTCGACCTTGACACCACCGGCATCTCCCTGGAAAACCTGACAGCCGACCTCGAGGCCGGCCTGCGGGCCGGAGACTTCTCTTTGCCCGGCCAGGCCGGTTCGCTGGATATTGATCTGGCCGGCCGGTCACATCTTGAAAAGGGGGTTGTCAGTTTTCACGACCTGCTGGCGGAGGCCGCTGATTTTAAGGTTCAGGGCGAAGGCAGTTATGATATTTCCCATAACCGCCTGGATCTGAAAACCAGCTCTGAAGTTTTCGCGCCGGGACAACTTGCCGTGGAACTCGGTCTTGAGGGTATTTCAGGCCGAGGGGCAACCCTGGTGGCTGATATTTCCGGACCACCGGCCCGACCGGAGGTAGAAGCCCGGCTCAGTGTGGATCAGCCCGGCTTCAAGTTCGCGACGGCCGAGACCCTGGAGGCGGACATGATTTTTTCCGGGGGACGCCTGAATCTGTCCCGGCTGGAACTGGCCAGCCAGGCCTCGCGCCTGACCGCTTCCGGCTCTCTTGACATCCTGGACGCGGAAACTTTCCAGCCTGAGCCGGATCCGGCTCTGAACCTGGCTGTTAATACAAATTACATCCGGCTCCGGGATTTTATTCCGGAGCTGGCCGGACGGGCGCGGCTTTCCGCCGATCTGGCCGGCAGCCTGGGGAAGCCTGACGGCAGCATCACGGTCCAGGCCCATGACCTGGAAGTCGGTGGGGAGACGTTTCCGGAGGCCCGGCTGGCGGCCATGGCGCGGGATGGCCGGATTTATCTGGAACCATTGGAAGTTTTTCCGGTACCTGACCAGGCCCTGCGGGTTGAGGGCTGGGTCTCCCTGGACCGGTCCTGGGAACTGCGGTTCAGCTCCGATCCTGTTGATCTGGCGGCTCTGGAAATCCTGGAACCGGTGGACCTGACGGGCCGGGCTGAACTGACCGGCCAGAGCGCCGGCCGGCTGGAGGCTCCCCGGCTGGAAGCGCTGATCCGTCTTTCCGGCCTGGCCGCGCGAGGCCGGGCCATTCCGGATATGGCCTTTCAGGCCGGGCTGCGCGACAAGGCGGTCACCCTCGACCTGGCCAGGCCCTTTCGCCTGGAGGCCGAGTATAACCTGGCTGATCACACTTTTTCCGGCACGGCTGAATTGCCGGACACGGAGCTGGCCCCCTTTTTGAAGCTGGCCGGGCTGGAAGACTTCTCCGGCTCTCTGGCCGGAAGCCTGCAAGCGTCCGGCAACACCAATGATATCAAAAACAGCCGGGTCGATTTAAATCTTACCGGCCTGACCCTGTCGCGGCGGGAAGAAACCCTCGCCACCGCCCGGAATCTGCGGGCCGTCCTTGCCGATGGCCGGATAACGATTCCCCGGAGCCGGATCAACCTGCTGCAGTCGGGCTATCTCGAGCTTGGCGGCGGCGGCGGCCTGAACAGAGACCTGGATATCACGGCCAGTGGTGTTGTCCCGGTCAGGGCCGCCGCCGGCTTTATTCCGGGAATTGGATCGCCGCGGGGCCGGGCGCTCCTGGAAGCCCGGATGGGCGGCACCATTGCTGAACCGGATTTTTCCGCCGAGGTGGTCCTTGATGATGTGGGCTGTAACCTGGTTGCCACCATGCAGCGGCTGCACTCCGTGAACGGTCGCGTCCGGCTTACCGGCCAGGACCTGACTGTTTCCGAGCTGAGCGGCCGACTGGATGAAGGAGAGTTTTCGGTCAAGGGCGGGCTGGCCTGGGATAATTTCGTCCCTGCCAGCTTTGACCTGGATATTAACGCCGAGGCCCTGCCGGTGCGGATACCCGATATGATGGAAATGCGTCTGGACGCGGGCCTGAAACTGGCCGGCACCCCGGAGGCCACCCTTCTTTCCGGAGAAATCATGCTGCTTGACGGGCTCTATTTCAGGGACGTCAACCTGAGCCTGGTGGAAAGAGCCGCTGATCTGGGCAAGCGGAAGCGCCGCGGCGCGTACCGCCCGGACAGGCGGCTGCCGGACTGGCCCTTTTTTGAAAATCTCTCCCTGGATATATCCCTGGGCCACCGCCAACCCTTTATGGTCGACAACAACCTGGCCCTGCTCAGCCTCCGACCACAGCTGAACCTGGGCGGTACCGCCCGGAATCCGGTAATAAGCGGGCGGGCGGAAATATCCGAAGGCCTGGTGGCTTATCGCGAGACCGAGTTTGAAGTCAGAAAAGGCGTGATCGATTTTGTTAATCCCTACCGGATAGAACCCGAGGTGGATATCCGGGCTGAATCCCGGGTGCGGCAGTGGACCATTACCCTGGTTATTACCGGTACCCCGGAAAACCTTGATTTTCAGCTTTCTTCTGATCCGCCTCTGGAAGACGTGGATATCTTATCCCTCCTGACGACCGGTAAAACCACCCGGGAAATGGGCGGATCAGCCGGGGCCGGGACCAGTCCCGAGCAGATGCTGGCCGGTTTGCTGGCCGACAGGCTTGAACAAAAGGTCGCCCGGGAGACCGGTCTTGATATCGTGGAAGTGGAATACCGTCAAAATGGCACCGAAGATCAGGATGACCAGGAGGTCCGGGTGACGGTAGGCAAGGAGTTGTCCAGAAGACTTACGGTCACCTACGGGATGGAGAGCCAGAACGGAGAAATGGTTCGGCGGAGTTCCGGTATTTACCGGCTTCTGGAAGACCTCTCGGTCAACGCTTACCAGGATACCGCCGGATCGTTCGGAGGTGAGATGCGTTATCGGCTGGAGTTCAGATAATCGTGTTTAAAATTATGCCAGACATATATGTCGTCCGTCGGCACCTGCTGCTGGTCTTGCTCCTGATCATGACAGCGGTCTCTGTGGCGCCGGCTTCAACAAAACAGCCGGTAGTGGCCGACATTCGGATTGAGATCGGGGCGGGCCCCGGTGATCGGAAGGAGCTGAAACGGATTGCCCGGCGCCTGATATACCTGCAAGAGGGAGCTCCTTTTTCAGAAAGCGCTTTTTCCGGGTCGGTGGCCGCTCTGAAGCGCTCCGGGCTGTTCAAGTCCATCGACATCCCCGATCCGGACTGGTCGGCCGACCGGATTGAACTTGTTTTCCGGCTGAAACCTTTTGCCCGCGTCAAGAAAATCAGTGTTCAGGGCGGTTTTCCGCTGCTGGAAAAGGAAATTCTGGGCGCCATGACCATGGCGGTGGGAGATTCCTGTAATGAAGAAAAAATTCCTCTTCAGGAGGAACGCGTCAAGGACCTGTTTCTGAGGCAGGGCTATCTGCGCCCGGAAGTGTCGGTTCGTCGTCAGGCCGATCCGGCCGACGGCCATTGCTTCCTGGAGGTGGATATTGACAAGGGGCCGTATTACCGGGTCGAAACCGTGCGGCTGCTTGGCAATGAACGGTTTTCTGATTTCCGGCTGAAAACCAAGCTGTCGGTATGGTTCTCCTCGCTGCTTCCGGGCGGGGCTTCCCGGCTGGTGGCCAGCCGGGTCAAAGAAGATTCGCGAAGCCTGCGGAAGTTTTATCGTGAAAAAGGGTATCCCGAAGCGGAGGTTGAAGCGGAGGTTGAAAAAGATCCTGATGCCGCAACGGCCCGGGTGATCTTCACGATTTCCGAAGGCCCCCGCTGCCGGGTAACTTTTGAAGGCAACCGGGAATTCCGGGACGGTACCCTGAAAAAAGAGCTGGCTCTTTTCGAGGATAAAGGCAGCTTCGATCTGCGCCTGCGTAAAAGCGTGCGCAACCTGGAAAAGCGCTACCGGGCGGCCGGTTATCCGGAAGTAGAGATCAGGACCGAAGAATCCGAGGCCGGGCCGGACGACCGTTCATCCCGAAATCTCGCTTTCGTGATCCGGGAGGGACGGCGCTATCTGGTGGAATCCGTGAAATTGTCCGGCCTTGACGCTCTGGACGAAAAGACGGTCCGGAATGTGATGCTGACGGCCCGGCCGGGATTTTTTCATCCGGGCAGCTACGTTCCCGAAGACCTGCGCGGGGATATCCGGGCCATAAAAGCTCTGTACGAGGAAGCCGGATACCGGCAGGTCTCCCTGGAAAAAACCGTGGATACCCGGCCCGCCTCTGACCTGGATGGCCTGGTCGAGGTGTTGGTCCGGCTTGATATAGACGAGGGGCCGCGGACCATGGTCGAAGACGTCTCGGTCCGGGGCGACCTTCCCATGCCGGCGGACAAGGCCGGGCGGATCACGGCCATGTCCGCCGGCATGCCTTTCCGTCAAGACCTGGTCAGGGATGATCGGAACGCCCTGGCCGCGGCCGTCTCGGAACAGGGCTATCCCCATGTGACGGTCAAACCGGAGGTGGTTTTCAGCCAGGACGGTACCGGCGCCGACATAACCTATCAGGTTGACCCGGGGCCGGCCGTGCGGATGGGAGAGGTCTTCTTCACGGGTGATTTCAGAACCCGCCGCCGGATTCTGGAGCGGGAGATCCTGGCCTCGCCGGGTGAACCCTTTTCCCTTTCCAAAATACTTGAATCCCAGAGAAACATCCGGAGTATAGCGGCGGTTGATACCGCCGGGTTCAAGACCTTCGGGCTGGAGCGGCAGGCGGACCGGGTCGATATGCTGGCTGAAATCCAGGAGGGCAAACCCTATTTCGTGGAGCTGGCCGCCGGTTATGACACCCGCCGGTTGTTTTACCTCAACGCGGCGGCGGGCGACAGAAACCTGCTGGGATTGAATAAGGAACTGCGCGCTGACCTGGAGTTGAGCCAGATTGGTCACCGGGCCTCGCTGGACTTGAACGAACCCCGGTTTTTCGGCAGCCACGTTTCGGCCGGAACCACTCTTTATGCCGAAGAGACCGAGGCTCTCAACCAGGATTTCGGCATCCGCTCTTACGGTGTTTCGCAGAGGTTTGCCAGGCCGCTCACCCGGCGGCTGAGCGGCAGCCTTAATTTTCGCTTCGAATCCCGGGATCAGTACAGGACCGATAATCAGCCCATCCCGGAGGAAGAGGCCGACGAATATGATCGTCGCGCGGTGCTGACGGCTTCTCCCGGCCTGTCTTACAACAGTACCGATTCATACCTGATGCCCAGCCGGGGAATCCGGGCTCTGGTGACCATGGACGCCTCCCGGGGAATAGACAATCCTGTTGACGATTTTTTAAAATACCGCCTCAAAACTCAGTATTATTATTCCCCTTGGGATCGGCTTACCCTGGCGTTTCACGGCCGGTTCGGTTACATTGAACCCTATGGCTCCAATGACCGCGTCGCCGAGGATCAGCTTTTTTTTCTCGGCGGCACGGCGGATGTCCGCGGTTTTCCGGAAAACAAGCTGCGGGTCGATGAAAATCGTGATTCGGTGGGGGGGCGGACCGTCATCCTGGGCAGCGCCGAAGCCCGTTTTGACCTGGGTCTGAACTTCGAAGCGGCCCTTTTCTACGATACCGGCGCCGTGCGGGACGCCTTCACCGAGGCCGGATCGGATGATTTCAGGGAAACGGCCGGCCTGGCCCTGCGATACAAAACACCCATCGGTCCCATGGGCGGCATGTACGGCTGGAAGCTGGACCGCCGATCCGGAGAAAGCGCCGGTGCTTTTCACTTTTCCATCGGCTATACTTTCTGAGCCGGCGGCGTCAGTCCGGAATTGTGTCTGCCGGGGTGATGAAAATCAGGTTTCACGAGGGTGTTCTTTTTACCTGAATCGAGCGCGCTTATTCTTCTTTTTGCAGCCATTCCAGGTAAGCTTCCCATTCCACCGGCAGCCGCTGCTTTTTTTCGGTGTTACAGGTTTTGCAGGCCGGTACCACGTTGCCTTTGGTGGTTTTGCCGCCCCGGGCCAGAGGCACGACATGGTCCATGGTCAACTGGTCCGGGGAAAAAGGCCGGCCGCAGTAATGGCAGCGCCCCTTGTCGAGGCGGCGTTTCCACCACTGGCTCTGGCGCAGCTCCCGGGCCTTGTTCTTTTCCCGCTTGATATCATCCGGGTCGTTTATTCCGCCCCAGGGCGAGTCGGCGTCTCCTGGTGGTCGCGGTGGTCGTTTACCCATTTGTCGATTTCCCGGTTTAAGAGGTGGTAGTATCGCTCCGAGCCGCCCAGGCCGCGCCGGCCGAAATAGTAGTTGATTTCCAGCAACAGGGGCGTGCTGTCGGGCTTCAGGCCGTCAAAAAGCAGGTCAAAGCCGGCCAGGTTGATGCCGGTCCGGCGGCAGAAGGTTTGCACGGCCGCCACGCCCCGTCGCCGCAGCTCCGGATAGGAAGTCCGGTCGATAACGGCGTTGCCGGCCAGGTTGACGGCAAATTCGTCCGGATCGAGCCGCTTTTTCCAGTAGGCGATGACGGCGGTGTTGATGACGCAAACCCGCAGCACCCGGCCGCGGGTTTCGATATATTCCTGGATCACAAAACCTTTCTGGCCGGTCGCTTCGGCCTGTTCCGCCTGTAGCAGGATCCTTTCCAGAGTTTTCCGGTCATCGGCCCGGAAAACTCCCCGGCCTTCGTCGCTCCAGTCAAATTTGAACACCAGGGGAAAAGATATCCCGCCGGCGACGATGGGATTGGCCGGGTCCTGACGAAAGGCGGCCGTGTCCGGATAAACAAAGCTGCGGGGATGGGGGGTGCCGGTTTCCCGGAAGAGCCGGATCTGGCCTGTTTTACCGGGATAGTCAAATCTGGTGCGCAAATCGGGAAACACGGCGCCGGCGTATTTCCGGGCGGCCTGAAAAAGATCCCGGCGACAGGCCTGGGGCAGGATCACCATGGAACTGTTTTTGATGGCGGCCAGGTCGTCTTCGGTCAGGGCCCGGTCGCCGGTATTGATGTGCCTGTCTCCGGAAAAGCAGGGGTGGAACGAGACGATCATTCGTAACCAAACTCCGTTAACGTGTTCGAATCCGAGCGCCATTTTTTCTGAACCCGGACAAACAGCTCCAGGAAAACCCGGGCGCCGGTCAGTCGCTGGATGTCGTGGCGGCTTTTCTCGCCGATGGTCTTCAGCATCCGGCCCTGTTTGCCGATGATGATGCCTTTCTGGGAATTTTTTTCGACGTGGATGGTGGCCTGAATATGGATGACCGCGCCTTCTTTTTTCACGTCAAAGGTGTCGATATGAACTGCCGTGGCATAGGGAATCTCCTGGCCGGTAAGGCGGAATATCTTTTCCCGGATCATTTCCGAGGCCAGAAAACGTTCCGACACGTCGGTCAGCGTGTCTTCGGGGAAGAGCGGCGGTCCCGCCGGCAGGAGTTGTTCCAGGACGCCGGCCAGGATGTCTGTCTGTTGGCCGTGTTTGGCGGAGATGGGAATGATTTCCGCGAAAGCATGGATGCTCTGCCAGCGGGCGATAAGGTCCAGCAGAGCCGGTTTTCGCACCAGGTCGATTTTGTTCAGGGCCAGCACCACCGGTTTGTTCAGCTCCTTGATCTGTTCCAGGGTCAGGGTTTCGCCGTCGGGGTGGGGCGGCCGGGAGGCGTCGATCAGCAGCAGGATAACGTCCACGTCTGACATGGCTGAAACAGCCGTTCTGACAATGCGGGTATTGAGTTCTCCTTTGGCCTTGAAGATGCCGGGAGTGTCCATCAGGATCAACTGGGCCTCCGGCCGGTTGATAATGCCCAGGATCCGGTTGCGGGTGGTCTGGGGCTTGCTGGAAGTGATGGATATCTTTTCTCCGGCCAGCAGATTGGTCAGGGTGGACTTGCCCGCGTTGGGCGGGCCGCAGACGGCCACGAAACCGGCCTGAAAGTCGTCGGGCAGATTGTTGTTATTCATTGGAATCCTCAAGGCCGGCCAGGTCGCTGATCTGGTCCAGGATGGTTTCTCGCCCGGTTTTGGTTTTGGCCGAAAAGAGCACCAGCAGCTCCGGCGCCACCCCCAGGCTTTGGGAAATGGCCCGCAGTTGTTTCTGCCGGTCGTTTTTTTTCAGTTTATCGGCCTTGGTCAGGACAATCAGACAGGGAGTCTGGTAATGGGTCAGCCAGTCCCGGATCTGGAACTCCTCTTCCCGGGGCATTCGCCTCAGGTCTATCAGGAGGACCACTCCCCGCAACTGTTTCCTTCCGGCCAGGTAGGTCTCCACCATGGGACCCCATTTTTTTTGCTCCTGCCGGGAAACCCTGGCGTAGCCGTAGCCGGGCAGATCCACCAGCAGCAGACGGTCGTTGACCGAGAAGAAATTGATCAATCTGGTTTTGCCGGGGGTGGAGCTGGTTTTGACCAGGTTCTTCCGGTTGACCAGGCAGTTGATCAGAGAGGACTTGCCCACGTTGGAGCGGCCGGCAAAGGCGATCTCCGGCAGGCCTTCCTCCGGATACCGGGACGGCTCCACCGCGCTGGTGACAAAATCCGTTGATTTGATAATGAATGTCATGATGGCTTTTGTCCCGATTGTGTCAGATATCGCCCGTATTGACGGCTTTGTGAAAAAGAGTTCTTGCCTCAGGCCGGCGAAATCCGGCGTCCAGAATCATCATTTTATACTGGATTCCGGCTTTCGCCGGAATGACGGAATATATGAAATATCCGGGTTAAATCACCTTGTTCAGGGGATATTCGATAATGCCTTCGGCGCCGGCGGACAGCAGGTGAGGGATCAGGTCGCGGACGGCGCTGGAATCAACCACCGTCTCCACGGCAAACCAGTCGGACTGGTACAGGGGCGAAACCGTGGGCGCGTTCAGGCTGGGCAACAGCTCCATGATTTTTTCCAGGCCGTCCTGGGAGATGTTCATCTTCAGGCCGACCAGTTTTTCCCCGCGCAAAGCGCCTTTTAACAGGAGCGAGATCTGTTCCATTTTGGCCCGTTTGACCGGGTCCTGCCAGGCCGCGTGGTTGGCTATCAGCTGGGTGTGGGTTTGCATCAGCTCGTGAATTACCCGCAGCCGGTGGGCCTTGATGGTGCTTTCCGTCTCGGTGATCTCCACGATGGCGTCGGCCAGGCCGGCCACCACCTTGGCTTCCGTGGCTCCCCAGGAAAATTCCACGTTGACGCTGATGCCGCGTTCCTGAAAGAATTTTTTCGTAAATTTGACCAGCTCGGTGGAGATGGTCTTGCCTTCCAGGTCCTCCAGTTTTGTGATGGGCGAATTGTCGGCCACCGCCAGGACCCAGCGGGCCGGCCGGGCGCTGACCTTGGAATAGACCAGGTCGGACACCACCTGCACGTCGGAATTGTTTTCGGCTGTCCAGTCCAGCCCGGTCAGGCCGGCGTCAATGGTGCCGTGTTCCACGTTGATGGACATCTCCTGGGCCCGGCACAGGGAACATTCGATTTCGTCGTCGTTAATTTCGGGAAAATAGCTCCGGCCGTTGACGTTGATCTTCCAGCCGGATCGTTTGAATAGTTCGATGGTGGCATCCTGCAGGCTGCCTTTGGGAATGCCGAAGCGCAAGGGCCGGTTCATTTTTTATAGACCTCCGCCGGGTCAAAGACGCGTTCCTGGGTAATGACCGCGGACCCGTCCGTTTCGATTTTAGTGTAAAAACAGCTCCGGTAGCCTTTGTGACAGGCGGCTCCGCCGAGCTGGTCGACCTTGACCACGACCGTGTCCCGGTCGCAGTCCACCCTGATTTCCCGGACTACCTGGACGTGGCCCGAGGATTCGCCCTTGACCCAGAGCTTGTCCCGGGAGCGGCTGTAATAGGTGGCCTTACCCGAGGTCAGGGTGGCCTCCCAAGCCTCCTGGTTCATGTAGGCCAGCATGAGCACTTCGCCGCTGGCGTAATCCTGGGCAATGGCGGGTATCAGCCCGCCGGTTTTTTCAAAATCAAGATCTGTCATGATACTCCCTGTTCGCTTACCGATTGTTCGCAATTGCCTTGTTAGTACCGCTAACGCCCTTGATTGTCAACATGATTTCCCCTAACCGAATATTTCATGAAATTTCTGGAAAATCATTACTTTATTACATTATTTCAATTACTTATATTGCATTTGGCAGTCATTCCAAAATTACAAATTGTCATTTGGGATTTGCGGAATAAAATCATTTTTATATCAAAAAAATTCACCCTGCGGGCGAGTCACCTTGAGCGCATCTGCGGCGTTGGCCGATATTCGCGGTAGATTACTACAGCTTCATATCGGCCGCCTTGCAGCTGCGCTCAAATCGACTCGTGAAATATCCGGGCCAAATAAGATGATTTCCGATTTTACCGCAGCATTGTGTTCCGCGCCTTGCAGTCGCGTCCAAATCGACTCGTGAAATATTCAGGCGGAGAGGTTAAAATTGCCCTTGTCTTTGAAAATAGTTATGATAAACAGGAGCATGTTCGCGGCTTTTCTGTCCCTGAATCGGGACTG
>JBKHHL010000228.1:0-2871 GCA_046539175.1 Desulfosudaceae bacterium | reverse complement strand
CCCTCCAGGTTCCCGGGCGTTTTGCCCGGGAACCATTTATTTCAGGGCGGATCAGCCGCCATTGACTTCTTTGGCAATGCGGTCGCCGGTCTCCTTGTCGATGTTGCGCCAGTATTCAAAGGCCCGCTCCAGAACCGGCCTGGTCACGCCGTTTTTCAGGCTGCCGGCCACGTTGGTCACCAGCCGGTCCCGCTGGGCGTCATTCATGACCTGGCGGACCAGGGTGCCGGGCTGGCCGAAGTCGTCGTCGTCCTTGCGTTTGGTGTAGGCCGCGCGGAGAAAGTCACCATTGGCGCTCCAAACGGCCGCCTCGGGATAGCGCTGGGGATCGGCCTGGGGGCCGCCCTTGGAATTCGGGGCGTAAACCGGATCGGAGACGTTGTCAGTCCGCATGGCCCCGCCCTTGCTGTAGCTGTGCACCGGGCTTTTCGGCCGGTTGACCGGGATCTGCCGGTAATTGACGCCCAGGCGAGCCCGGTGGGCGTCGGCGTAAGAAATCAGCCTGGCCAGCAGCATCTTGTCCGGGCTGGCCCCGATGCCGGGCACGAGGTTGTTGGGCTCAAAAGCCGCCTGTTCGATCTGGGTGTGAAAATCCGTGGGGTTGCAGTCCAGGGTCAGCCGGCCCACTTCCTGGGTCGGGTAGTCGCTGTGCGGCCAGACCTTGGTCAGGTCAAAGGGATTGTACCGATAGGAGTTGGCGTCTTCAAAGGGCATGATCTGCACCTGTAGTGTCCAGCTGGGTTTGTCCCCCCGCTTGATGGCTTCGTGCAGGTCCCGCCGGTGATAGTCGGCGTCCTGGCCGGCGACGCGCTCGGCCTCCTCCTGGGCGAGAAAGTCGATACCCTGGTTGGTTTTGAAGTGATACTTGACCCAGAAGCGTTCCCCTTTGGCGTTGATCCACATGTAGGTATGGCTGCTGTAGCCGTTCATGTGACGGTAGCTTTTGGGAACGCCGCGGTCGCTCATCAGGATGGTGACCTGGTGGGCCGTCTCCGGGGACAGGGTCCAGAAGTCCCACTGCATGTCGTTGTCCCGCAGGCCGTTGTCCGCCCGGCGTTTCTGGGAATGGATGAAGTGCTGGAACTTCATGGGGTCGCGGACGAAGAAGACCGGCGTGTTGTTGCCGACCATGTCGTAGTTGCCTTCGTCGGTGTAAAACCTGAGGGCGAAACCGCGCACGTCCCGCCAGGTGTCGGGGCTGCCGGCCTCACCGGCCACGGTGGAAAACCGGGCCAGCACATCGGTCTTGGCCCCCGGCTGAAACACCGCCGCCCGGGTATAGTCGCTGACGTCGGCGGTTACCTGGAAGTGTCCGAAGGCCCCCGAACCCTTGGCATGTGGCTGGCGGTCCGGGATCATCTCCCGGTTGAAGCTGGCCATCTGCTCCATCAGGTAATGGTCCTGAAGCAGAATGGGTCCGTCCGGCCCTACTGTCAGCGAAAACTCGTCGCTGGACACGGGGATGCCGGCATCATTGGTGGTGGGCTTGTTGTTTTTGTCGGCCATGGGTTGCCTCCTGTGAAGTTGTTGGCGTGGCTGTGGGTGCTCTCTTCATAAAATCTGTCTCATTTATGACGGCTTCGTGAAAAGTTTCATTTATGACGGCTTCGTGAAAAGTCCTTACGTCGTCATTCCTCCTTACTTCGTCATTCCGGCGAAGGCCGGAATCCAGAACTATCCGATTTTACAGGATCCCGGCCTCCACCAGGACAGGCCCCGGCCTTCGCCGGGGTGACGCAACAAGGAAAATCCGGACTTTTTAAAAGACCATCATTTATATCAGATAAAAATAGAGGAAAAGATGGCTATGGACAATAATAGGAAAAGTGTATTTTATCTGAAAAAATGTCGTACTTTACAATCCGCCGGGGAAGGTGGTTGGTTCCGGTCCTTCTTCGTGCGGGTCTGTATGTCTTCTTCGGCATACTGATTCATAAAAATAAAAGACATGCGGAATTTCTTTGGATATGCCATAATATTGATGTACTCGTAAAAAGTCCCTGCCTCGTCATTCCGGCGAAGGCCGGAATCCAGAACTATTTGATTTTACTGGATCCCGGCCTCCGCCAGGACAGGCCCCGGCCTCCGCCGGGGTGACGCAATAAGGGAAATCCCGACTTTTTACGAGACCGTAATAATATGATGGCTACGTAAATGTTTTGAATGATTATTGTGGAGGGAGGAGACATGATTCCGGTTCTGATTTTTCTGGGTATTATAGTTCTGCTGGTGGTCATCGTGGTCGGTTACTACAACAAGCTGGTGACCCTGCGAAACCGGTTCCAGAACGCCTTTGCCCAGATCGACGTGCAGTTGAAGCGCCGCTACGATCTGATTCCCAATCTGGTCGAGACGGCCAAGGGGTATATGAAACACGAGCGGGAGGCCCTGGAAGCGGTCATCAGGGCCCGCAACAGCGCTCTGTCCGCCAGTGACCAGGCCGCTGAAAACCCCGGGGACCCGTCCGCCATGCATGGCCTGGCCAGCGCCGAAGGCGCCCTGACCGGCGCCCTGGGCAATATTTTCGCCCTGGCGGAAAGTTATCCCGATCTGAAGGCCAATCAGAATATGCTGGCCCTGCAGGAGGAGCTGACCTCTACCGAGAACAAGATCGCCTTTGCCCGGCAGGCCTTTAACGACGCGGTCATGGGCTACAACATCGAGCGCGAAAAATTTCCCAACAGCATTATCGCCAACCTGTTTAATTTCACCCCGGCCGAACTGCTGGAGGCGACCGAGTCCGAGGAAGAAAGAAAAGCGCCCCAGGTTTCTTTTTAATCCGGGACGGGAGGAAGCATCTTCATGGATTTTTTCGAGCAACAGGACCGGGCCAGGTCCCGGACCGGGCTGCTGGTGGTTTTGTTCGTGCTG
>JBKHHL010000227.1:0-2889 GCA_046539175.1 Desulfosudaceae bacterium | reverse complement strand
GAAATTTTCGGAAATTAATTTTTTTCTTGACAAAATATCTGACAAGAATATCCTTACAGGATTATTGAGATTATTATAATGATTGGTTAAGGAGTTTAAAGGCAGTGAAAAAATATACTTACAGTGCGAAAGCAACCGACAACAAGAACAACTGGTATGTCGTTGATGCCGAGGGGATGATCCTGGGCCGCATGGCTACGGAAATAGCGCGGCGCCTGCGGGGTAAGCACAACCCCCTGTATACCCCCCATGTCGACACCGGTGACGCTATTGTCGTAATCAACGCGGACAAAATCGCCCTGACCGGCAGAAAATGGGACCAGAAAATGTATTACCGCCACAGCGGTTACATGGGTGGCCTGAAATCTTTGAACGCCAAACAGCTTCACGAAAAAAATCCGGAAGCGCTGGTCCACAACGCCGTCAAGGGCATGCTGCCCAAGAACCGTCTGGGACGGGCTCTCCTGAAAAAGCTCAAAGTTTACGCCGGTCCGGAGCACCCCCACGAGTCCCAGCAACCCCAGGTACTGGAAATCAGTTAACAACAGATTTTTGAGGAAATAATGGAAGACAACCGAACTTACGCCACCGGAAAACGAAAATCATCGATCGCCAAAATATGGATGAAACCGGGCAGCGGTGTTTTTACCGTAAACGGCAAAGAGTATGAGGCCTACTTCACCACTTCGTCAGCTCAGACCATTGCCCGGGAAGCACTAAAGCATACCGGTTTGACCGACAGTTACGATATTACCATTGCCGTCAAAGGCGGCGGTATCACCGGCCAGGCCGGGGCCACCTGCCACGCCATCAGCAAGGCCCTCATCCAGATATCCCCGGAATTGCGCCAGCCCTTGAAGTCTTCGGGTTTTCTCCGACGGGACGCCCGCTGCAAAGAACGGAAAAAGTACGGCCAGCGAGGCGCCCGGGCCCGGTACCAGTATTCCAAACGTTAACCCGACCGGTTTCACGCGCCTCAAAAACCTGTTGGTCAAAATATCCCCCAAGGACGGCAGCAACTGCCGTCCTTTTTTTATTTATTTTCCCTCATGATCTCTGCTGAAGACGCTCCACCAGGCACCGCCCCGCAATAGCCAGAGATTCCACGTCCAGGTACTTATCCGCGGCATTGTCAAACAGCAGGGAACAGTCAGCCGGGAACTCCTCATCAGCATCATTGAACATAAGCAAAAGCGACACTCTCGGCAGGGCTTCAAAAACAAAAACCTCGTCACAATCCACCTCCAGATCAGGCGGACGTCCCCGCAAAGCGCGACCGGCCCGGCGCAAGTCCCCGAGCCTGCCGCTGAAGCGCTTAGCCAGAGCCTGCTCCACGTCCTGGCTGAAATAAACTGTCAAGGGGCCGCTGCCTCTGAAATCCCGATAGTGCGCCCAGCCGGAAGCCGGCACAACCGCCCGGGGAGCTCGCAGCAGATAGTTGCAGATCACCACGCAGGTAGCGTAATCCGGCCGCCGGCCCGAAATATCGGCGATCCCCCGGTCGGAAACCCGCAGGATTTCTCCGAACCAGGACACGGCCACCGACTCCGGCTCCAGCGCCAGGCCCAGAATCTCGGCGCGGGCGGCCAGATCCAGCCGGCCTATCCTCTCCAGATAAGCGGTATAATTTTCTTCAAAAACAGCGGCTCGTCTTTCCATAAAATTCTCCCGGGGAATCACGGCGGCCGTCCCCAGCCGCCAAAATCAGCCGCCAAAATCATTGCATGCCCGAGTGGTTATTGATAATATTCTCAGCATACCATAACCTTGCCTGCCCGATCCAGCGGTCTCGCCGGAAAAGGCGGCAGGACATATCATGGTGGTGGAGCAGGTGGCGGACATAAAACCGAAGATAACGGGACAGGACCATGAAGGCATATTTTCTGAGACGCTTGCTGCTGATTATTCCCACCTTTATCGGTGTTACCGTCATGGTCTTCTGCATCACCCGCTTTGTCCCGGGCGGTCCGATAGAGCGTATGATGGCCGAGGCCCAGCGCATGCAGAGTACGGACGGCGCCACTTCCCGTCAGGGGCAGACCCAGCCCTTATCAGCGGATCAGATTGAAACCCTCCGGCAATACTACGGTTTTGACAAACCCGTCCTGGCCAGCTATTTCCTCTGGCTGGGCAAGGTTCTGACCGGCGACCTGGGCACCTCCACCCGCTATTACGATGATGTCTGGTCCATGATCCGGGAGCGGATTCCCATTTCTCTGTACTTCGGAGTGCTCTCCCTGGCGCTGATTTACGGTATCTGCATCCCCCTGGGAGCGGCCAAGGCCGTCCGGCACCAGAGCGGTTTTGATAACATCTCTTCCATTATAGTGTTTATCGGCTACGCCATTCCCGGCTGGGTGCTGGGCATCCTGCTGCTGGTTTTGTTTGCCTCACACTGGGGAGTGTTTCCGCTGGGCGGATTGACCGGCGACAATTTTGAGGAGCTCTCCCGGGCCGGTAAAATAGCGGACCTGGCCCGGCATACCGTCCTGCCCCTGATAGCCTACGTGACCAGTTCCTTCACGGTCATGACCTTTCTGATGAAAAACACCCTCATGGACAATCTGGCCGCCGACTACGTCCGCACCGCCATGGCCAAGGGGTTGTCCTTTAAAAAAGCGGTTTTCGGACATGCCATGCGCAACAGCCTCATTCCCATTGCCACTCATTTCGGCAATAATATTTCCGTCATTCTGACCGGCTCTTTTCTCATCGAAAAAATATTCAACATCAACGGCATGGGGCTGCTCGGTTACGAATCGGTGGTGGACCGGGATTACCCGGTGGTCATGGGCATCCTGGTGATTTCATCCCTGCTGTTCATGATCGGCAACATTCTTTCGGATATCTGCGTGGCCATCGTGGATCCGCGGGTGAGGTTCAAATGAT
>JBKHHL010000078.1:0-11910 GCA_046539175.1 Desulfosudaceae bacterium | reverse complement strand
ATCGCGGCGTCCCAACCCTTGTTACCGGCCTTGGTGCCGGCCCGTTCGATCGCCTGTTCAATAGTATCGGTAGTGATAATCCCGAAAATAACCGGCCGGGAAAATTCCAGGCTGACCTGGGCCACGCCCTTGCTTACCTCGGCGCTGATATATTCAAAATGCGGCGTCGAGCCACGGATAACCGCGCCCAGACAGATAATGGCGTCGTAATCACCTTTGGCCGCCAGCTGCCTGGCCACCAGCGGGATTTCAAAAGCGCCGGGCACCTTGACGATGCTGATGGCCTCTTCCGCGGCGCCGTTCCTGACCAGTGCGTCCAACGCGCCCGCGACCAACCGGTCGGTGATAAAATCATTAAACCGGCCGGCTACCAGCGCAAAGGTTTTTCCCTCGGCTGTAAGCCCGGCTTCAATTATGTTTGGCATGAAAGTTCCTCCCCGTTTCGCAATTAACAAGTGATACCATAATTCCGCCTGAAAATCAGGGCGCTAACCCGACGACCGGGTCAGGGGATGGTGTCCAGATTAAGGGTATGTCCCATTTTCAATTTTTTGCATTCCAGGTAACCCTTATTGTGCTTATTGGGCTCTATCTCAATGGGCACCTGCTCCACCACGGTCAAGCCATATCCTTCCAACCCAACGATTTTTTTGGGATTATTGGTAATCAGGCGCATTTTTTTAACGCCCAGATCGGCCAGTACCTGGGCTCCGACTCCGTAATCACGCAGATCGGCGCGAAAGCCCAGCTCTTCATTGGCCTCGACCGTGTCCAGCCCCTTGTCCTGCAGATTATAAGCCTTTAATTTGTTGACCAGGCCGATACCCCGGCCCTCCTGCCGGACATAGAGGACCACGCCCGAGCCGGCTTCTTCGATCATCTTCATGGCCTTGTGCAGCTGATTGCCGCAATCGCACCGCAGTGATCCGAAAATATCACCCGTCAGGCACTCCGAGTGTACCCGCACCAGGACCGGTTCGTCAGTGTTGATCCGGCCTTTGACCAGGGCGATATGCTGAAAATCTTCCATTTCGTTTTCGTAAACCATAATTTTGAAATCACCGCCGTAACAGGAGGGAAAGGACGTCTCCACCACCCGCTTCACAAAGGATTCGGTCCGCATCCGGTACTCAATCAAATCCTTGATGGTGCAGATGCCGATACCGTGGGTCTGGCTGAACTCCTCCAGCGACGGCATCCTGGCCATGGTACCATCCTCGTCCATGATTTCACAGATAACGCCGGCCGGCTTCATGCCGGCCAGCCGGGCCAGGTCGACCGACCCTTCCGTCTGACCGGCCCGGACAATAACCCCGCCGCGCCGGGCCCGCAAGGGAAAAATATGGCCCGGCCGGACCAGGTCGTCCGGCCGGGCATCATCGGCCAGGGCGGTCAGAATGGTATGAGCCCGGTCAGCCGCGGAAATACCGGTGGTCACCCCCCGCTTGGCTTCAATGGAAACGGTAAAACCGGTTTCAAACTGGGAGGTGTTATTGGAAACCATCAGAGGCAGATCCAGCTTGTCCACCAACTGCCCTTCCATGGCCAGACAGACCAGGCCCCGGCCGTATTTGGCCATAAAATTAATAGCTTCCGGGGTAGTCTGTTCCGCGGCCAGCATCAAATCACCCTCGTTCTCGCGGTCTTCGTCATCCACCAGGATGATCATCCGTCCGGCTCTTATCTCTTTAATCGCGTCTTCAACACTTAGTACCGCCATGATTACGTCACTCCTTCATATTAAAATGGCTTCCTGGTGGTGAGATTACAGGAACCCGGCTTTTGTTAAAAACTCCCTGTCTATAACCTGATCACCCTTTTTTTTCAATTCTTCATCCGGGCCGCGCGATATCAGCTGCCTGACATACTTGCCGATTATGTCCGTCTCCAGATTAACCACGTCCCCCGGCCGGCCGGCACCGATGGTGGTCATCCCGGCCGTATGGGGTATGACGCTGACCTCGACAAAATCCCGACCGCGGTCATTGATGGTCAGGCTGATGCCGTCTATGGCCACCGATCCTTTTTCCACCATCAGGACGGACAGGTCCGGCTCAATTCCAACGCGGATAATCAAGGCATTGCCGGCCGGTTGCCTGTCCCGGATCACACCGGTACCGTCCACGTGACCGGTCACCAGGTGACCGCCCAGCCGATCGGACAACCGCAGCGCCCGCTCCAGGTTGACCACCCGCCCCGGTCGCAGCTGGCCCAGGGTTGTCCTGGTCAAGGTTTCCGGAGCCACATCGGCTTCAAACCAGTTTTTTTCAACGGCCACCACCGTCAGGCAGGCGCCGCTGACGGCGATGCTGTCGCCAAGCCTGGTATCGCCCAGATCGAATTCGGCGGCAACGCTAAGACGCCGCCCGCCGCCCGCCGCCGGCTGAAAGTTGCGGACCACGCCGGGACCCTCTATGATTCCGGTAAACATTAAGCCGGATATCCCTCAATCATGATATCGTCATCAAATTGCCTGACCGTGACATTGTTGACCGGCCGGGCATCCCGCATCAGCCGCGGTCCGATCCCGCGACACATGGGCACTCCGTCGTCACCGCCCAGAATTTTGGGGGCGTAAAAAAAACAGACCTTATCGACGATTCCGGCGGTCAGGGCGGAACCGGCCACCTTTGCCCCGCCTTCAATCAACAGGCTGGTTATCTCCATTTCTCCCAGGCGTTGCATCAGCGCCGCCAAATTGACATAACCGTTTTCAAGTTCCGTTTCCAGGAACAAAACACCGGCTTTTTCCAGCCGCCGCCGTTTGTCCGGGTCATGCTCCGGACCGATCACCAGCATCGTTTCCGCAGAAGAGTTCAGCCGCAACAGAGCCGCTGACTCATCGATGGACAAGGTCGTATCCAGCACGATCCGCCTGGGATCCCTGGACGGCCGTCCGGAAAGCCGCGACGTCAAGCGCGGATTATCCGTTCGCAATGTCCCCGAACCGACCAGGATGGCGTCCGCGGCGTGACGCAGCTGATGCACAAACGCCCGGGAGGACTTGCCGGTAACCCATCTGGAATCACCGGAGCTGGTGGCCATGCGACCATCCAGGGTCATGGCGCACTTCAGGATGACAAAAGGCGTTTTAGTATGGATATACTTGACGAACCACTCCAGTTGCCGGGCTACGGCCTGCTGGCCGAGGCCGACCTCAACTGACAGGCCCTTCTTTTTTAAATAGCCGATGCCGCCACCGGTGACGTCTGGATTAGGGTCGGCCATGGCCACCACCACCCGGCCGATACCGGCCTCCAGAATTTTCCGGGTGCAGGGCGGCGTCCGGCCGGTATGATTACAGGGCTCCAGAGTAACGTACAGATCGGCCTTCCGGGCGCGCTTTCCGGCTTCTTCAATGGCCATCACCTCGGCATGTGGCTGCCCGGCGGCTTCATGCCAGCCCCGACCGACAATCTCGCCATTTTTAACTACCACGGCGCCGACAACGGGATTGGGCGAAGTAAAGCCTTCTCCCCGAGCCGCCAGATCAATGGCTTCCTGCATGTAATCAAGATCGTCCATGGCCTTTACCGCCCTTAGCCCGGATATTTCATGAAATATCCGGGCTAGCCGCGCCGCTACTGTTTTTTCAAAAGACTTTTTAATTCGGAGTAAAAATCATGAACATCCTTAAACTCCCGATACACTGAGGCGAATCGCACATAGGCCACGTCATCCAGCGAGTGCAGTTTTTTCATGACCTTTTCTCCGATAATACTGGAAGGTATTTCATTCTCACCCATCTCCATCAGGTCCCGTTCCAGCTCTTCCAGAAAAGCTTCAATAAGATTGATGCTGATCTGACGTTTCTGGCAGGCGCTGATCATCCCGGAGCGAATTTTATCCTTGGAAAACACTTCCCGCCGGCCGTCCTTTTTGATAATCATGATGGGCACCTTTTCCACGTGTTCATAGGTGGTAAAGCGCCTCTGGCAACTGAGACACTCGCGGCGACGACGAGTTTCAGTTTCTTCCCTGCTCAGACGCGAGTCAATGACCTTGTTATCAAGGGTTCCGCAGAAGGGACATTTCATGAATTATTCCTCCGACTGGTGGCGGCTGATCCGGACCAGGTCCAGGCCGATCTCGTCTAACATCCGCCGGGACATATCATCGGCGTAGCCCTCCCGGTAAAAGATAGCCTGAATGCCGGCGTTGATAATCATTTTAGCGCAGATGGAACAGGGCAGGTTGGTACAATAAAGCGAAGCGCCGTTGATGGGGACTCCGTGATAGGCGGCCTGAATAATGGCGTTCTGCTCGGCGTGAATCCCCCGGCACAACTCATGCCGTTCGCCGGAAGGAACCTCCCTTTGCTGTCGAAGGCAACCGGTCTCGGCGCAATGCCTGATTCCCGAAGGCGCCCCGTTATATCCGGTGGACAAAATCCGCTTGTCCTTAACGATAACAGCCCCTACCGACCGGCGCAAACAGGTGGATCGTTTGGCTACCAGCTCGGCTATTTCCATGAAATAATCGTCCCAATCAGGTCTTTTCCGGAGGGTGGAGGAGCCACTCATCGCTCGGGGGTCTCCTTACTGGTATAACGGGAATTGACGGCAGAGCTCGGTCACCGTTGACCGGACCCGCTCGATAACAGCTTCATCGCTCTTGTTTTTCAGAACCGTCACGATCAAATCGCCCACAACCGCCATTTCCTTTTCGGTCATCCCCCGGGAGGTCAATACCGGCGTGCCGATCCTGACGCCACTGGTCACGAAAGGTCCCTGGGGATCATTGGGGATGGTGTTTTTATTCAGGGTCAGGCCGGCCCGCTCCAGAACGATCTCGGCCTCCTTGCCGGTAACCTTGACGCCGCGCAGATCGGCCAGCATGGTGTGGTTGTCGGTGCCGCCGGTAATCAGGTCTATGCCCTGGTCCAGCAGGACTCCGGCCAGAGCCTGGGCGTTCTGGACCACCTTTTTCTGATAGGTAACAAACTCCTCCCGCAGGGCTTCTCCGAAAGCCACGGCCTTGGCCGCGATGACATGCATCAACGGCCCGCCCTGGATACCGGGAAAAATTTCCTTGTTCAATTGTTTGCTGTAATCGCGATTGGACAGAATCAATCCGCCCCGCGGTCCCCGCAGTGTTTTATGAGTGGTGGAGGTGACTATATCCGCCCAGGGGAGGGGGGAGGGATGCAGCCCGGCGGCCACCAGTCCGGCGATATGGGCCATGTCCACCATCAGCCAGGCGCCGACTTCGTCGGCGATCCGCCGAAACCTTTCAAAATCCAGTTGTCGGGGATAGGCACTGGCCCCGGCCACGATCATCTTGGGCTTATGCTGATCAGCCAGCTCGGCCACCTGATCATAATCAATCCGGCCGGAATTTTCATTCAACCCGTAATGCTTGAAATCAAACAACTGGCCGGAAAAGTTAACCGGGCTGCCGTGGGTCAGATGCCCGCCATGGGAGAGATCCATGCCCAGGACGGTATCACCGGGTTTGAGCAGGGCGAAATAAACCGCCATATTGGCCTGGGAGCCCGAATGCGGCTGAACGTTGGCATAGTCCGCCTGAAACAACTGCCTGGCCCGGTCAATGGCCAGGGATTCCGCCATATCGACGAACTCGCAGCCGCCATAGTACCTTTTGGCGGGATAGCCCTCGGCGTATTTGTTGGTCAGAACACTTCCCTGGGCTTCCATGACCGCCCGGCTGGCCACGTTTTCCGAGGCGATCAATTCCAGGTTGGTCTGCTGACGTTCTTCTTCCAGCTCTATGGCCCGGGCTACTTCCGGGTCCTGCGTGGTCAGAAATTTAAAATCCAAAATATTCACCCTTGATTTTTTCGTATGACGTTTTAGTATGTTGTTTTCGTAAACAAGTCTTGGTCAGACGGCTTTGTAAAAAGTTCAAGCCCGGACTGATGCCATCACGAAGAAGGCGGCCACGCCGTTGGCGTGAGAAAATTATCAATGAGCGCGCCTAAACCACTCGGGCGCCTTGCGGCAATCGCACTTTTTACTTTGCCGTCCCAATTTGGACTTTTTACGATTACATCACCCTTAATTAACCGGACTTGGCGGGCATTGAGGCGGACAAAGGCCCAGGATCGGCCCGCCGGCGCGATTGCCCTTGCGATCACTCGATCATCCCGCGACAAATGCCGGGATGGTTGCCGCGAGCCGGCTACATGCGTTCCGTGATATAATCCACCGCGTCCTTGACCGTGGTGATCTGCTCGGCTTCCTCGTCCGAAATCTCCAGGTCAAACTCGTCTTCCAGCTTCATCAACAATTCTACTATGTCCAGCGAATCAGCGCCCAGATCATTGACAAACCTGGATTCGGGCTTAATATCACCGGCCTCGATGTCAAGTCGTTCGGCGAGCATTCCTTTTACTTTATCTTCAATTGACATATGTTCTTCTCCTTATGGGCGTTCCGCCTTACAGGTATAATCCGCCATTTACGGAAAGCACTTGCCCGTTAATGCCGGCCGCTTCGGGAGACACCAGCAAAAAGGCCGGGGCGGCACCTCTTCGGGTCGGCCCAGCCGGCCGGTTTTTTCGGCCACAGTAGAGAAAAAAGCCCGTATCTCGTCTTCGCTGGCTACCTCGGTCCTGAGGGTAGTTACCAGGCCGCCTCTGTCAGCGACCAGTTGTTCGGTATCCCGGGCCGCTTCCGATGAGGACGGACAGTTGCCGGGCTCATTATTCCCGTCCCTTCCGGCCTTTAAAGCAACAACAATCGCTATGGTCTCATGGGAAAGTTCACCGTCAGCATCAATCTTGCACTGCCATAACCGTCCGGCCCTTGTAGACTCCGCAGGCGGGACAGGCCCGGTGATGAAGTTTCACCTCACCACACTGGGGGCAAGAGGTGACGTCTACCGGCGTGGCTTTGGTATGGGCCCGCCGCATATCCCGTTTTGATTTTGATTTTTTTCGTTTGGGTACAGCCATAATTTTTCTCCTGATATTTCATTAATTTTCTTTCTGTTGTAGCAACCACGGAAAAACCACTGTCCGGCCGGCCATTATTTAATATGACGGCCTCAGTATAATCTTATTAGCTTTACTGGTACCCCTTATATTTGTCAAGAATTTTATTTGTTTACCCCGGCAGAACAGCTCCACGGAACAAGACGCCCTTTACCCCGGATCAGGGACGACCCTGGCCCGGGCGGACCCCGCCGGCCGGAACCGGGCTGTTATCAACCGCTGTACTCGTAGATGCCCCGGCCCGTCTTGCGGCCCAGCCAGCCGGCATCCACGTAAGATTTCAAGAGGGGAGCCGGACGGTATTTGGGATCACCGTAACCGTCCTGAAGAACTTTCAGAATGGCCAGGACGGTATCCAGGCCGATCAGGTCGGCCAGGGCCAGCGGCCCCATGGGGTGGTTCATGCCCAGCCGCATAATGCGGTCGATACCCTCGGCCGTGGCCACCCCCTCATAAAGCTCCCAGATGGCCTCGTTGATCATGACCATCAGCACCCGGTTGGAGACAAAGCCGGGTACGTCCCGGCATGACACCGGGGTTTTGCCCATGGATTCGGCCACCATCTCAACCGTGGCGGTCACCTCCGCGGCGGTAGCCAGCCCGTTGATGACTTCCACCAGCTTCATGACCGGTACCGGATTCATAAAATGCATGCCGATCACCCGTTCCGACCGGCTGGTATGGGCGGCAATACCGGTGATGGGCAAAGAAGAGGTATTGCTGGCCAGAATGGCGTGGTCCGGGGTCAGCCGGTCCAGTTCGCCAAAAATTCCGGCTTTGATGTCCATATTTTCCACCGCGGCTTCCACCGCCAGGTCGCATTCGGCCGCCTTGTCCAGGGTGGTCACCGGCATGATCCGTTCCATCACGACCGCTTTGTCAGACGCCGTGATTTTCTCCTTTTTGACCAGCCGGTCCAGATTGGCGGAAACGGCGGCCATGCCTTTATCCACCAGCTCCCGGGAAATATCGTTCAGATAGGTCGCGTAACCGGCCTGAGCCGCCACCTGGGCGATGCCGCTGCCCATCTGCCCCGCCCCGATCACCATGATTGTCTTGACGTCCATTCGTCTCTCCTTTTCGCCGGGAGTCCCGCCCCGAATTTATTTTTATGATATATCCGTTTTTTTGAATCCAAGCTGAATATTTTACGCCCTTTACCGCTGGTGTCAACTGTCCCGGACGGGCCCCATCAATTCGACCGCAGCCGGTCCCGGATCAGCCGCAATCCTCCCGGTTGACGGAACACAGGGACAAAGTCTGATCCGTCAGGGACTGGTCCCGGTAAACTGTGACGCCCTTGATATTCATTTCCGCGGCCGATCGGAAAAGCCGGTAAATGGTGTCCGCGTCGGCCGACTCCGGCACGTTGACCGTCTTGGAGACGGCGTTGTCGGTATGTTCCTGAAAGGCGGCCTGAATTTTCAAATGCCATTCCGGGTCAACATCCCAGGCGGTCTGAAATATCTCCGGGGATATTTCCCGTCCCTCTTGCTGATACCGTTTATAAAGAGGATGAACTTCGTCATGAACCTCGTCGGCGATGCGGCGTTTCAGATTAAAAGCGAAGACCGGTTCAATGCCGCTGCTGACACCGGCGATCAGGCTGATGGAGCCGGTCGGCGCGATGGTGGTCAGGGTGGCGTTGCGCCGGTATTTAACCCCCCGGGCCGGAAAGACACTGTGATCAAAGGCGGGAAAATTCGAACGCTTTTCGGCCAGTTCGGCGGAAGCGACGGCGGCGCTGGCCTGAATCCGGGACATGATCTCCCCGGCCAGGGTGACCGCCTCCTGGCTCTGGTAGGGAATATTCAACAAGATCAGCATGTCCGCGAACCCCATCACCCCCAGGCCGATTTTGCGGTTGGCCCGGCTCCACTCCTCAATTCGGCGCAACGGGTAGCGGTTGACCTCGATGACGTTATCCAGGAAATGAACCGCCGTTGAGACCAGCCGATCCAGCTTGTCAAAATCAACCCCCTGAGCATCCAGCACCCGGGTCAGGTTGATGGAACCGAGAGTGCATGATTCATAGGGAAGCAAGGGTTGTTCCCCGCAGGGATTGGTCGCCTCCAGGCGTCCCAATCCCGGGGTCGGGTTGGCGCGGTTGAGGCGGTCGATAAAAATAATTCCGGGATCACCGGTCTTCCAGGCACAATCGGCCATCAGTCGCAGAAGCTGTCGGGCCGGCTTCTGGTCCACGGCCACCCCCGTGCGGGGATGGATCAGATCGTAAGAGCCGTCGTCCCGAACCTGTTCCAGAAAGAGTTCATCCACCGCCACGGACAGGTTGAAATTGACCAGCTGCCCGGGGGTCTGCTTGACCCTGACAAAGGACTCAATATCCGGATGACTGACATGAAGCACCCCCATGTTGGCGCCCGGCCGGATCCGGTTACGATCAATAATGTGAGTAGCCGTGTCAAACAGGCGGATAAACGGAATAGGACCGCCGGCGGCGCCGGCCGCCGGCAGGATGGTATCTCCGCCGGGGCGCAGCCGGCTGAAGGAAAATCCGGTGCCACCGGCGGTCTGGTGAATAACGGCGGCATCTTTGAGGGATTCAAAAATCGCCTCCAGGCTGTCTTCCACGGGCAGGACGAAACAGGCGGCCAGCTGGCCCATGGGGCGACCGGCATGCATCAGGCAGGGAGAATTGGGCAGAAAGGAGAGCGAAGACAGGACGGCTTCAAATTCTTCCGTGGTTTTGCCGACAGCGGCACGGGCGTCAAATAACCGGTCAGCCTCGGCAATGGAGTGGGCCACGCGTCGAAAAAGATCAGCCGGCGTTTCCAATAGATCTCCCCGATAATTACGCGCCAGATACCTTTTTTTCAGCACGATTTCAGCCAGCGGCGTCAAGGTCATCGGCTTCTCCGTGATGGTGTTAACCCGGATATTTCGTGAATTCTTTCGACCATTGTTGTTTAATTGTTAAACTTCAAATAGTTATTGACAATTCCAGATTCTTTTTCAAAATACAAATTGTAACTGGCTGTTTATGGACTTTTTATCATTGACGGCTTCGTAAAAAGTCCAAATTGCCGCATGGCGGCCGGCTGCGTTACGCGCAATCACTCAGAATTTCACGTACGCTAACCGGCCGCTTCTTCATAACTCAATAAACTGCTTGAATTTTTTTGTCAATGCCGGGGATGATAACGGGGTTGATTCCGGGGCGGCCGGTGGACCGGAATCGATTCTGAGCGGCCATGTTTTGATTTGCTTTGTTCCGCTCCGGGGTGGTATATAACACCTCATAAACACATGACAGCTTGCTGCTTTTTAAGCGCCTGGTCTGCTCAAAAAAAACAAGAGGTTATAAAACACAACCACCGGTGGCGGTATGTTTTGAACCGCGGTTAACCGGACATGACCACCGTACCAAAAGGACAAACCAATGAGTAATATAATTACCCGGTTTCCGCCCAGCCCGACCGGTCACCTGCATCTGGGTGGCGCTCGAACCGCCCTTTTTAACTGGCTTTACGCCCGGCATACCGGCGGAAAATTTATTCTGCGAATCGAAGATACAGATATTCAACGCTCCACCGCCGCCTCAGCCGACGGCATATTTGAATCGTTGAACTGGCTGGGGATCGACTGGGACGCGGGTCCCTACTACCAGTCGCGGCGCTTCGATATTTACTCGGAATATATCCGGAAAATGGTCGACCAGGGTCAGGCCTATTACTGTACCTGTACCTCCGAAGAGCTGGAGGAGAAACGCAAACACGCCCTGATGCGGGGAGAAAACCCTGTCTACGATGGCACCTGCCGGGAAAAAGGACTGCCACCGTCAAAAAAGGCGGTTATCCGCTTCCAGACCCCGGATCACGGTAAAACAGTGCTGACGGACCTGGTCAAGGGAGCCATAGCTTTCGACAACCGGGAAAACGGAGACTTTATCATTCAGCGCAGTGATGGCACTCCCACCTATAACCTGGCGGTGGTGGTGGATGACATTACCATGGGTATCACTACCGTTATCCGCGGCGATGACCACCTTACCAACACCCCTCGTCAGATAATGCTTTACCAGGCCCTGGACTGTGAGCTGCCGGAATATGCCCATGTCCCCATGGTGATGGGCAGCGATCGGTCCAGACTCAGCAAACGCCACGGGGCCATGTCGGTTCTGGAATATCGCGACCAGGGCTTTTTACCGGAAGGCCTGCTCAATTACCTGGTCCGGCTGGGCTGGTCGTACGGAGACCAGGAGTACTTCTCTTTGCCGGAGCTGATTGAAAAATTCAGCCTCGATCATATCGGCAAATCCGCCGGGGTGTTCAATCCGGACAAACTGCTGGCCATCAATGCCGAACACATCAAAAGATATCCGGTGGCAGCGCTGGCTGACCATTTGCTCCCTTTTCTTGAACAAAACGGTTTCCAGGCGAAAAAAAACACCTACCTTGAACAGGTTATCGAGACCCTGCGGGCCAGAAGCAAAACCCTGCGGGAAATGGCCGACAAAGCGGCCTTTTACTACACGGAGACGATTGTTTACGAAGAAAAAGCGGCCGGCAAATTTTTGACTTCAGCCAACCAGTCCCTGCTGGAGAGCCTGCGGAAAGCTCTGGAGCCGATCGACCCCGGCGCGTTTCGACAAGACTCCCTGGAGCCGGCTTTCCAGGCGGTCATGGATGAAGCCGGGGTTAAATTCGGAAAAATCGCCCAGCCCGTGCGGGTCGCCTTGACCGGCCGAACCGAAAGCCCCGGCATCTTCGAGATCATGGAAGTCCTGGGCAAGGAGACGGTCTTGCGCCGGCTGGACGGCGCCGTGGAATACATGATCAAAAACGGATAAAAATCCCCCGGCGCAACCCCCGGTTAGATAAAAGCACTCTTTTTTTTCCTTGACCTGATCTTGAAAATTTCATATTTTTGATTAATTGAAACGGATACTGAGGGGTCGTCTAATGGCAGGACGACGGGTTCTGGCCCCGTTAATC
>JBKHHL010000077.1:0-12081 GCA_046539175.1 Desulfosudaceae bacterium | reverse complement strand
CTGGATTCCGGCATTCGCCGGAATGACGAGGTAGGGACTTTTTACGAAGCCGTCACCATTAAAATTCGTTACAGGTCAACAATTCCCGGTCTGAAATTTTAAAGGAACACCGCCCATGATGCGGCCTTGGATTGATTCTGTCCGAAAGGTCAAAGGGTTTTCAGGACAACGTCGTCTGACTGCTCCAGAATCTGCCGGGTCTTTTCCGTGTCAAGCCCCATCTGCCCCGTATTCCCCCGGCCCCAGGGTTGATATTGGTTCGGGGTTCTACGGCCCGCTTGGAAAGAAAACGGTCTTGTGGTATATCAGACAAAAGATTGCACTTTTGATCAAACGGAGCACGAAGCGTGATACCCGAAAAATTGCCAGCCAAAAGCCTGATCATTCTGTTGTTGATTCTCTGTACGGGATTTTTTGCCGTGGGTCCGCCGGCGGTGGCCGAAAATGGCCCCGCGCAGGGCGAAAATGAAAGTGCCGCAGGTGCGGACGAATCGTCAATGGATGCGATCTGGCAGGAAGTTGCTCAAACCGGCCAGGAAACGCTGGCGGTGGTTGAAGAGACTTTCGGTTCCCTGCCCAATTTGCTGACTCTGGTCAATCGCCTCGGCATCAGCTTGGTGGTGCTTTTTGCCGGCTATATGCTATGGCGCTTCGTTAAACGCTATCTCCTGCCCCGGGTCCATTCGGCCTGGCCCGTAAAGATTTTCTCGGGGCTCATACTCGGATTTGCGGTGGTGACGGGTATTCTGCTTGCCTGGGGCGTTGATGTTTACACCCTGATTGGCACCCCGCCGGGCCGAAGCATCTGCGGCAGTTTTGCCACGATTGTTCTCGTGGTGCTCGGCGCCTACATCCTCTGGGAATTCGTCAATCACCTGTTTTACAAGTATCTGCTTGCCATAGACCTGGGCGAAGCAATGGTAAAGCGGATCCAGACCGTGCTTCCGCCGGCCCGGATCGCGCTTTTTATAGTGATCTGTATAATCACGCTGCTGGTGGTTCTTTCCGAACTGGGCATCAATATCGCCCCGATGCTGGCCGGTGCCGGAATCCTCGGCCTGGCCATCGCCTTCGGGTCGCAGGCCCTGGTGAAGGATCTGGTGACCGGTTTCTTCGTGCTCCTGGAAAATGTTATCAACGTGGACGACTGGGTCATACTCGGCGGGCATGACGGGCAGGTGGAAAACCTGACGCTTCGGCACGTCGCCGTGCGGGATATCTACGGCAATCTGCATACCGTACCCTGGAGTTCAGTGGAAACGATTACCAACCAGACACGGAGTTTCGGATACGCCGTGGTTGAGGTGGGTTTTGCCTACAGGGAAAACGTTGACGAGGTGATCAGCGTGGTACAGCAGGTCGCAAAGGAAATGCGGCAGGAGCCGGAGCTTGATGAAGGCATTCTCAGTGATCTGCAGATACTGGGTTTAATTGAGCTGGGCGATTCCTCTGTGGTCGTCCGGACCCGTTTTAAAACCCTGCCTTTTATGCGCTGGCGTCTGGAACGCGATTTCCGCCGCCGGATCAAGAACCGGTTTGACGAGCTGGGCATTGAAATCCCGTACCCGCACCAGACCATCTATTTCGGGGAAAACAAGCAGGGTACCTCATCCCCTGCGCGCGTGCTGCTGGAAAAGCGCCTGGATCCGGAGGCCAACCCCCCCGGCGATGAGTCGGATTCCTGAACCGGTTTTGCAAAACGCCTATCGGAGGCTGCCATGAATTCAACGCAACCCTCAAGGCAACAAGCATGGGAAAGGAATGGGATCCGTTTTCTGAATCCCGGTTCAGACTTTTTCCACCCGGCAGGGTACATACCGGTGCAGGGGGGTGCCGGCGAACCTGTCCCGATGGGTGTTTTTCGTCAGGCGGTTGGCGTTGGGGCCGTACACCCGCCCCATGAAATCCAGGCCGAAACCATGGGGAATAATCACCTGTCCCTGACGGGCCTGGCCGGTAATTTCAAGTTCGGCCGTTTCCTCCCCGGCTTCGGTGATCACCCTCACCTGCTGTCCGTCCGCCAGTCCCAGCGCTTCGGCGTCGGCCGGGTTCATGGCCAGGGTGCAGGCCCTGCGGCCTTCATTCCAGGCGGGGTCGCGCATGAGGGTGTTGGCGTTGGTGTCCATGTGCCGGCCCGACATGAGAATCAGCGGCCAGGGGGAATCGGCATCAAGGGCCGCCCGTTCGGATTCCGGGGTGATTGATTCCATCCATTCCCGCATATCGGGATAATCGACATGAACCCGGCCGTCGCCGGTCTTGAGAGCCTTCATGGCTTCGGCCGGATCGCGCTTACCCAGCCATAATCCGCCGGGATTGTCAAGAATCGCCTGAAACATCTGCTCGCCGAACCCGGGGCCGGGGGTGAAACCGGACCGGGCCGCGTCCTGCTGAAAAGATCCCGGAGCGGTCTGCAACAACCCCCACAAAGCGGCCAGGTTGGCCGAACCGAGTTCCCGGCCCAGGGTTTCGGCCAGAACAAAGGTGATGGCCTTCATGGCCCGCGGATCGGACATGACAAAGGTCATCAGTTCCGCGGCATAGGCCGACCGGTCGGTTTGGGCCGCCTCATAGAGCCGCGCCGGAATCTCCGGGATCAAGCCCAGGCGGTCGGCCAGCTTGACCATGATCTGACTCACCTCAAGTGGCTCTCCCTCGGGTTCCACCACCGGCCGGCGCATCTGAAAATAAATTTCCGGATAGGTCCAGGCAAAAAAGGTCGCGTCCCAAGACTCATAGCCGGAACGGGCCGGCAGCACGTAATGGGACAGAGCGGCCGTTTCGGTCATGGCCAGCTCGCAGGTTACCAGGAGGTCCAGTTGACCGAAGGCCTGTTCATAGGCGGTGGTGTCGGCATAGGAGCGCAGGGGATTAGCGCCGCAGCAGAGCACGGCCCGGAGCCGTTCGGGATGGTCGTTCATGATTTCCTCGGGCATGACATTGGGCGGATAATAACCGCTCAGCGCCGGAAACCCGGTTTTGACAGTCTTCCACCCCTCCCCTTTCTTTTTTCCGGCTGAAGCGCCGGCGGCCAGGGGAATGCTGCCGGGGACGATGTTGCCGCCGGGCACGCTGATACGGCCGCACACAGCCATGAGAATGATTTCAAGGGCGGAGGTAACCGTGCTGTGGCGGTTCATCAACACGCCCAGGTCCGGGTGCATAGACGATTTCCGGGTGGCCGTCAGCCGGCAGACCTCGCGGACCTGTTCGTAATCCAGCCGGCAGACCTCGATGGCCGCCCGAAAATCAAAATTCTCGAATACAGGGCGGATGCTGTCAAACCCCGAGACATGGTCCCGGATATACGCGGCGTTTTCCCAGCCTTCCTTCAGGATAATGGCAATCATGGCCCGGGTCAGGAGGGCGTCGGTGCCCGGCCGCAGCGGCAGGTGAATATCGGCGATGGCGGCGGTCTCGGAACGCCTGGGATCAATGACGATCAGCACCTTGTCGGGATCTTTGGCCAAATCCATCAGAACCTTTCTGGCCCGGGGCATCTGGTGGCTCATCATGCCGTTCCACCCGATGGCCAACAGCACGTCGGTCTGATCATGATCGGGGATGAGGAACTGGCGGCCGGTGGCCTGCTTCCAGGCCCAGAACAGGCCGGTCAATTCCTGGGCCAGGGCGTTGTAGTGATAGCGGGAACCCAGGCCCCGCATCAGGGGAACGCCGAAAGCCGCCTCAAAATGGCACCCCTGACCGCCGCCGCCCATGTAGGCGAACGACCTCGGGCCATGCGTGCCTATGATCTTTTTGAGCCCGGCGGCGATTTCGTCGATAGCCTGATCCCAGGAAATCCGCTCAAACCCGTCGCCGACCCGTTTTAAGGGATGTGTCAAGCGCTGGGCATGATGCTGGTGATGAGCGATATTGATCCCCTTGCGGCAAACGTACCCCTTGCTGCGGGGATTCTGCCGGTCCGGGCGGACCTTGACGATCCGGTTGTTTTCCACTTTCACTTCCAGCCCGCAGTTCTGCGCGCAGAGTACGCAGCCGGTCTTGTGCCATTTTTCCATGTCATTCCCCATCAAACAGTGCGGTTCATTTTATTTGATCTGTATAATAACTTACAATAACCATACCATAAAGAGGCTGGAAGATGGGCTTTTTGTGAAACAATTGTAAGGGCTGCTGGGCGGGTCTTGCTATGGCTAAAGGCCGAAAAAGCGACTTCTTAAAACGGAACTGCTGGATAAAATTCCTGATGAACTCGAAAAAGTCGAAAAGACATCCGCTAACGGAGACAGGCTGCGCAATCTATTCCGGGTAAAATAAAAGCTTCTTTTCAGATTCAGGCCGTCGATGGTCAACTGCTTTAAGGAACCGGCGGCGATCTCCTCAGCTACGGCAATTGTGGAAAGGACGGAAACACCTATATTTTGTTTTATGCCCTGAATCACAGCGGTTGTCGACCCCATCTCGGCTACAATGTTCAGCGCCTCAGTGTCGGAATTTATATCATTAAGGCTGCTTTGAAATGATGTTAACGTCCCCGAACCTTTTTCTCTGATAATAAACGGTTCTTCTGCCAGCTCTTTTATACTGATGCGTCTGCGCTTTGCCCATTTATGACCGGAAGAGACAATCAGCCGCATTTCATCATCAATCACTTTTTCCTGAACAATCTTTTTATTGTCAACCATGGCCCCGACCACGCCGATCTCCAGTTCTCCATCGAGTATTCCCCTGATGATGCTCTGAGTATCCCCAACGGTCAGAGAAATCCGCACTTCCGGATATTTCCTGACAAATCCGCCGATAAGGCACGGCAAAAAAAACCCGCCGGGAATGGTGCTGCCGCCGACGGCCAGTTTCCCCCTGACCATCCCCATAAACTGGTTGATGGCAGTTTCCGTTTCATCACGCAAGGCCAACAGCCTTTTAGCATACCGGTACAACAACGCCCCGGCCCTGGTGGGGGCAATTTCTTTTCCCAGGCGGTCAACCAGCGGAGAACCGAAATGCGTTTCCAGGTCCTTGATGTGGCTGCTGACGGTGGGCTGAGACAAGCGAACGGCCAGACCGGCTTTGGAAAAGCTCTTCTGTTCCACCACCTTACAGAACACCTGCAGTTGCCACAAGTCCATTGCCTCTGACGCCCCTTTTTTATTTAAGATTATTTAATTTTTAAATCCATCATATAGTAATAAACTATAAAAATGGAGTCTTTTGTCTCAACCGGGACGAAAAATTGAAAATACGCAATTCAGGTTTTAATAACTCCCCTGACATCCAGTAACATCAATTTTTTCACCATTTTTACTCCTTTTTTGATTTTTCGATTGTTATTTATTTTTCAAAACTTTCTTCAACGCGGCGGGAAGGATATTTATAATTTCCGCCACCTGGGTGCCGGGATCGGAGCGGGCCATTGCACCGGCTGTGCGGCCAATTTCAGAGGCCTGAAGACAAGTTTCCGGGATCTGCCGGCCGGTTCCCGTCAGGGCCGCCGCCAGGCCGGTTACAATATCACCGGTGCCGCCGATGGCTTCCAGAGCGGGAATCATCGGTTCCGCCACCGTGCCGATAACACCGCCGGCATCCGCCAGCAGATCCTCTTTCCCCTTAACCAACAGATAACGGGCGGCATTGGCGTACTGATAAGCCCGGGCGATCAGCTCCGGCACCCGCCTGCTTTCATGAAAAATAAACCCCCGGGTATAAAACGGATGGGGCGCCACTTCATCCGCCAGAAAGGCCAGCTCCCCGATATCGGGCGTGAACAGGTCGTAGATCTCGGCCTGACCGCTCATCTTGGCGGCATACATGAAACCGGCGTCCGCGATCAGAACCGGGCGCACGGCCATGGCTTCCACGGCGAACAGAACCCGGTTATGCCAGTCCACATCCGGCTGGATATAATGAAAGGTCAAGCCGGTATAATTTTCCCCGGGAAGAATTTTCTCCAGATGGGCGTACAGCTTGCGGCTGCCGGCGCCGGTGCCGATATCCCCGATCAGAAAAGCCTGCGGCGGCGGGACCGCCAGAAACTCGCACACCCGGCAGGCCGTGGCCAGCAGAGCGGGCGTACCCCGATTGATCGCCACCGACCGCCCCGCCACCTGCAACCGCCGCCCCGCCAGGATGGCCGGTCCATAGGAGAGGGGAAAGTCTTCTTCCGGCACCGTGCCCACTACGGCGAACATTGGCGTATCATCTCCTCGTAGGCCAGTTGCAGGGCATAGCCGCACAGGGTCTGCCCGAGGCTCCGGGGAGAGGGAGCCTCGTCCAGTGTTTTACCCACCATTTCCGCGGCCAGATAAGGCACATCCGGACAGCCGCCGCCCGAAATATTGACCACCGTCCCGGACTCCTTCTCCACCGTGATTTTCATGTTGGCCGCCCGGACCATCAGAAACCGGTCGTAATCGGTGGTGAAAAATATACTCACCGGCTCCAGCAGCGGCCCGCAGACCGGCACCACCTGCAAGGGGAAAATTCCTTCCGCCTCCAGGGCCCGGAGAATGTCCAGCTCCTCGATCAAAGGAAATTCAATAACCAGATCGCAGCCGGTCCGGATCTCCGGGGGCGGCCCCATCACCCGGATCGGCCAGTCCCCTTTTTTCAGCGCGTTTTCACTCCGGATCACTTCACTGGTGTTTTCAAACACCAGTATCCCCCGGTCGCCGCCGGATCCGGGCGCCGCTTTCCGCTTTGGTATCAACCGCGATAACAGGCCCACGCGCTATCCCTTGTGTATCTCCAGACGATAGGTCTCGCCGTCGGCGGTGATGTTTTGAACCTGCCATCCCTGCTTTTCCGCGGCCCGGCTGACATTTTCTCTGGAAGTTTCCGTATCCACCAGCACCACCATTTCCGTGGCCGTGGTTTTCTTCAGCTCATCCAGAGTGATCAATACCGGTTGTGGGCATGACAGCCCCCGGGCATCAATGGTTGTCTCCATATTGCTTTCCTTTCCTCCTCAGGCCTTCTGTTTCATCGTCAAGCCGATAACCACGCACACGATAAGGCCGATCACCACCGCGGCTACTCCGTGAGGCCCCAGCCCCTTGGGGGAACTGGCCAGCCCGAAGTTATGGGAAAAGGCGGCCCCGGCCACCATGCCGATGACAAAAACAGCCGCGTCCCCGTCTCCTTCCCCGGACAGGAACAACTGCCGTCCCGGGCATCCCCCGGCCAGGGCAAAGGCCAGGCCGGCCAGGACCATGCCCAGGGCGTTCCAGAGATGCAGATTATGGGCCACCGGCTGATTTTCAAAGCCGGGATGAAACTGCCCCACCGCCAGATTGGTGAGAAAGGCGGCCACCACCAGGGCCACCACCCCGGAGAAAAGGTGCATCTGCTTAAACAGAATCAGATCCCGGAAGGCTCCCATGGTGCAGAACCGGCTGCGCTGGGCGATAAACCCGATAATCAGGCCGATGACAAGGGAAATCAGAATGGCGGCATGCATGGCGCCGGGCCCCTTGACGCTGTAAAACAGGACACCGTTTTTCTCCTGCCCCGCCACAGGCGGATACATCAGCAGCAGCGCCAGAAACCCCAGACCGATCAAGGGCAGCACCCACCCGGCCAGGGGAGAAAATTTATGGGTGCGGCCCAGGGTATAGCCCTGTTTCAGAAAGCGGGTGCCGATCCAGATCCCGACCACCAGGCCGATCAGCCCCAGAATGGCGTTGCCGTCTCCGCCGGCCAGCCGCAGCATGGCCCGCCAGGGGCAGCCCAGAAAAACCAGGGCCCCGATCATGGCAAAGGCCCCCAGAACAAACCGCACGATGGGGGCGGAACCACCCCGGGGCCGGAACTCTTTAAAAATCAGCGCCGCGATCAGCGAACCGATCACAAAACCTATGATTTCCGGCCTCATATACTGCACCACCCCGGCCCGATGCAGCCCCAGGGCACCGGTGATATCCCGCGCAAAACAGGCCACGCAGATCCCCATATTCCCCGGATTTCCCCAATACTGCAACAAGGCGGCAATGACCCCGATAAAGGTCCCCACCCCGATGATCCCTCCCCGGGTGGCGAAAAGATTCTTCATGGTTTCCGTCCTTTTTCGTTTTTTCCGGCATTGACGTTTTCATAAGACCGAAAAACCACCGGCCCGATACTGACCCGGATATTTCACGAGTTTATTTGGCCGCAGGGTAAAATTTTTCGACATAAAATTTTCAAAAAAGCCTCATGTCGTACATGACAGTTTGCATTCTCAGAAAAGGTCCGAAATTCATTACAAAATTCTGTATCTTATATGAAAAGTTACAAATATCGAAAAATTTCATGAAATATTCGGGCTAATTTATTGAACCTGAATTGAATTCAGGTAATAACCACCCGCTGGAAGACAGTCAAATATTTAATTTCTATCTTTTCTATACACCTTATAGAAATTTTCGATATGAAACTGGTATAGACCACCCATATCTCCAACCGCAGGGAGCACATGGTCCGCTATGCAGCCTGTCCCGCAGTACTATGCGGGAGTTATTACAATAACAAGAGCCGGGGACAGAGAAAAAAGGATTACCAGGACGACGATATTGCCAGCATTATCGATACCGGCCTGTCCTGGCGGAGGCCGGGATCCAGTAAAATCAAATGGTTCTGGATTCCGGCCTTCGCCGGACGGCATCAGTAACCCATCAGCGATCCCACCTGGAACACGGCCACGGAAAGACCAAAGGCCAGAACCGTGTTGAATACCATGGAAAAGGCGCCCCATTTCCAGGAACCTGCCTCTCTGGCGATGCAGACAACCGCCACAAAGCAAGGGGCATAGAAGATGGTAAACAGGATCAGACTCCAGGCCACCAGGGGCGTCCAGCCCGGAGATGCAACCAGTCTTTCCGAGAGGGAACCGGTTTCTTCCGGGTCTACTTCACCCAGGGAGTAGGCCGTGCCCAGGGTGGAGACCACGACCTCCTTGGCGGCAAACCCGCCCACCAGAGCGATGTTGGTCCGCCAGTCAAAGCCGGCCAGCTGTGTAATGGTTTCCAGGCCCGTGCCGATGCGGCCGGCAATGGAATGACGCAGTGCTGCTTCGGCTTCGCGGCCGTCGATAACCATCAAGCGCTCCTGCAGGACTTTTGCCTTCGGGGATCGTGCTCCATCTTCTTTTTCATGCGCTATAGGATCTTCTTCATGTTCGTGCTCATTGTCCAGCGTCGCAACGACAGAAGCCGGGGCCTGGGCAAGGAGCGCGGTCCGTTCCGCCTCAAAAACGTCCGATTTCGAATCCGGCAATCCGGGAAAGGTCATCATGGCCCACAGCAGGATGGAAATACCCAGGATCACGGTGCCGGCTTTTTTGATATACTGCCAGGTCCGCTCCCAGGTGTGAATCAGCAGCCCCTTGAAGGTGGGCAGACGGTAGGGGGGCAGCTCCATGATAAAGGGGGTGGATTCACCCTTGATTAATGTGCTTCGCAGCAGCCTGGCCACCAGCAGGGCGCCGATCCAGGCGATCAGGGTGATGATGACCATGATCATGGCCTCGTTTTCAGAAAAAAAGGCGGCCACCAGCAGTGCGAATACCGGCAGTTTAGCCCCGCAGTTCATGAAGGGAACCGTCAGAATTGTGGCCAGCCGTTCTCTGGGTGATTTCAGGGTGCGGGCCGCCATGACCCCCGGCACGGCGCAACCGCCGGCAATGCCGCCGGACACGATAAAGGGCATGACCGAGCTGCCGTGCAGGCCGAAGACGCGGAACACCCGGTCCAGCATGTAGGCGACTCGGGCCAGGTATCCGGAATCCTCAAGAATGGCGATTCCGAAAAACATAAACATGATCAGGGGCACAAATCCCAGCACTCCGCCCACGCCGTCGATAATGCCGGAGACGACCAGGGACTTGAACAGCGTGCCCGGTACATGGGCATCCGTCCAGCCGCCCAGCCAGCTGAAAAAGCCTTCCACCCAGCCCACGGGCGTCGCGCTATAGGTGAATGTAAACTGGTACAGGCCGATGAGCACCAACGTCATGATGATGGGGCCAAGGAACCGGTCGGTTACTACCCGGTCGATCCGGTCTGATATCTGGAGGCGGTTGATGTCATGTTTGCAGGTTATAACGCCCTGCTTCAGGATCGAATGAATATACCCATAACGATGGTCGGCGATAAGGGCTTCGGGATAGGTGTCCAGGGTATCCATCAGATGGAGGGTCACCCTTTCTACTTCCTGCTCAAGTGCCGCGGAAACGGCCGGTGATACATCACGGCCCTGGGTCATGATCTGTTCGTCCTTTTCCATGTATTTGAGCGCGGTCCAGCGCGGCGCATAATATCGGGTGAGAAAGCCGGTCTCGGTGATTTTCCGGGCCATTTCATTCAGGGCGTTGTCAATATCGGCGCCGTATGAAATGGTCAGTTCCCTCTTCGGAGCGTTCGTTTCAATGCCCTCGGCCACGGCCTTCATAAGTTCGGTTTTGCCGCTGCCGGTCCGTGCCACCGTGGGGACAACTGGGATTTTCAGGCGTTTGGAAAGGGTTTCGATGTCAATGTCTATGCCCCGGCTTTTTGCCACGTCCATCATGTTCAGGGCAATGCCGACGGGGATGCCCATTTCCAGGAACTGAAGGGTCAGGTAAAGGTTGCGTTCCAGGTTGGTGGCGTCCACGATGTGGATGACCATGGCCGGGGATTCATTGACCAGAAAATCCCTGGCCACCACCTCTTCCAGGGAATAGGCGGTCAGGGAATAGGTGCCGGGCAGGTCCACGACATTGAATTTGTAGCCGTTGAATTTATGAAATCCTTCCCGTTTTTCCACGGTAACGCCGGGGTAATTGCCCACGTGCTGGCGGGCGCCGGTGAGTTCATTGAATAAGGTTGTTTTGCCTGCGTTGGGGTTGCCTGCCAGGGCGATGGTTGCTTCCATTGGGGTTATGCCTCCAAATCATTTAGTGTCTTCGGTATGATTATTGTGGGTTTTCACATCGATATAGTCCGCTTCCTTGTTGCGAAGCGTTAATGTAAATCCTCTGATTTTCAGGGACACCGGGTCGTACAGGGGCGCGCGTCCCTGGATTCTGATGTCCGTGCCCGGCACCAGGCCCATGTCCCGAATGCGGCGGCACAGTTCACCGTTGGCCTTGACCGCTGCAATGGTACCGGACTGGTTTGTTTTCATCTGTCGCATGTTAAGTGTAGTCAATGGCTTACCTCCTGATTGTGTTTTACAGATTTGTTTTAAATATAAAATATTTTTAAGTTCAGATTGCAAAGTTAGGGTTGTAAAACTTAATTGTCAACAAAAAAGTTATATCAAGCTAACTTTTTTGTTGACTTCAGTCAGACCACACCGTAAGCTTGAGAATATTGAAGGTTCCGGAAACTGAAACAAGCAGGTGATAAAAATGCAACACACTCCCCCTCTTTCCGAGAGTCTGGAAGATTACCTGGAAACGATTCTGCGGCTTGAGACCGCCAATAAGGTGGCCCGGCAAAAAGATATCGCCGAATCCCTGGATGTCCAGCGGGGATCGGTCACCGGCGCACTCAAGGCGCTGGCCGAAAAGGGCCTGGTCAACTATGAGCCATACAGCTACATCACCTTGACGAAAAAGGGCAAAAAGATCGCCCGGGAAATCGAGCGCCGCCACACTGTGATCAAGGATTTTCTGTCCCGGGTACTGCGCATCGATCATGAAAAGGCCGACACCACGGCCTGCCACATGGAGCACGTCATGGATACGGAAACCGTGGACAGCCTGGTCAAATTCATCGAATTCGTGGACAACTGCCCCCGGACCGGGACCGACTGGATTGATGCCTATGTGGCCTATTGTTCGGCCGGCAATGTGGAGCGGACAGTCTGCAAGAAATGCCTGGACAATTGCGTGGCAAATTTTTCCGCCTGAAATTTCCTCTGAAAATCCGGTTGACAAGCCGGGTTACATTCAATGGCAGCCAGATTTCTCTTGACACGGCCCGACAATATTAATTATAGATATATGCTTTAAAACAATCGGAAAGCAGAAGCATTTCCACCGGGGTTTTTCAAAAACCGGCATTATTTGTGCCGCCTGCAGGGCGCGCACAAATCCTCATACGCAAACAAAAGCCACGAAGGCCAACACAGGACAAAAGACCTGTATTTGCTTTCGTGGCT
>JBKHHL010000076.1:0-12114 GCA_046539175.1 Desulfosudaceae bacterium | reverse complement strand
ACACTATCCCATGCCGGACGTGATTGTCCAGCAGGCGTGGAAGTAAACAATACCAGTTGCGGAGGGGGACGTTCTTTATATTTTTATATTTAAAATATCTGATAACCGGATTTGGTTAAGGGAATTTAAGAAATATAAAAATATAAAGAACGTCCCCTCTGGTCCCGCGCATTTTTCCGGATACAGAGATCGGTACCTGCTTATAGGCGGTGCGGCCGTGTGGCCGATTATGGATGAAGCAGGTATTGATCCCCGGGCTACCAGAGATCTGGATATGGCCCTTTGCCTGGAAGCCCATCAGCGAAGAGACTTCCAGCTTTTCTGCTATTATGCTGGATGACAGCTATTATGACTTTCTTCATCGCTACAAGCGGGAAATAGAAGGCATTTCCATTATTGGGGTTAGGGGGAGACTATGATTCAGGAATGGGGGCTTTACGCTCCGGGGCCGGACCTTGTCCATAACGCGCCCTTTCTGGAAAAATTGAAAAAGGGTTTTCCGGGCTATGTCGCCCGGGCCGAGCAGGCCCAGGTCTACGCCCGTGACATTGCCCGGGACATTATTCTGCCGAAGAGCCTTGAGCTTGACGAGCTTTGCGCCCTTGATCCGACCCACGTGGACTGGGAGTTGTGGCGGCAGCTGAATCGCAAGAAAGCCGGCATCTGTCTGATTCCCGAGGCCATGGGTGGGCTGGGCTGGGGATTTCTGGACATGTTCGCGGCTATGGAGGAGTTGGTGGCGGCGGACGTTTCCACCACCGCTTTTTTCATGTTCAATCTCTTCGGCCCGGTATGCGCTTTTGTGGAGTTTCGTCCCGACATCTGTCTGGCCATGATAAATGACCTGGTTTCCGCCCAGCGCCGGGACGAGCCGCTTTTTTTCGCCTGGGCGCTGACCGAACCGGCCTGTGGTACGGACAACCTCAACGAACAGGCCTGTCGGACACAGCGTCCGACATTCCAGGTCAGGCGGGTGCAGGGGGGCTATCGCCTTGACGGCAGCAAGCATTTTATATCCAACGGCAGCCTGGCCAAGGCCATGATAGTGGTGGCGCCCGTCGATCCGGAAAAGCCTCTTGAGACCATGGCCTGTTTTTACGTTACCGCCGATTCTCCGGGATTCTCGGTGGGTCGGGTGGAAAAAAAGATGGGTCACCGGGCCAAGCAGACTGCCCAGCTGCTCTTTGCGGACGTGTTCGTCCCCGATAAAAACGTCTGGGAAAAGCCGGGCCGGGGCTGGCGTCACACTATGGAGGTGCTGGCCGTGTCCACCGGCGCGGTGGGCATGCTCAGCCTGGGGTTGGCCCGCGGCGCCCTGGAGCGCTGTATCCGTTATTGTCGCAGGGAAACGCACCAGGGACGGCCTCTGATCGAGGAAAACCGGGTACGCCTTGCCATTGCCGACATGTTTTCGAAAATCATGACTGTGCGGGCCAAGCTGTTGGACTTCGCCATCGGCGCCGATGCCCTGCTGGTGACCCGTCTTCTGGATAAACCCTATGTCCGGACGGCTTTGGCCGTTTTACCTGAAAGGCTGTTGCTGGGCGAATCCCTGCGGACCCTGGCCGCCTCTCCCCGCCTGGCCGGGCTGGTCAGCCGTTTCAAACACGCCCAGGTACCGGACGAGGTGGTATCGTGGTTCAAGGCCCAGGGCGCCTGTGTCAAAGTGGCCGGCTCCGACCTGGCCGTGGAAGTCTCCTCGCGGGTGCTTGACATCGTCGGACTGAAAGGAGCGGCCCACTGTCACGGCATGGAAAAAATATTCCGGGACGCCAAGGTGACTCAGATATACGAAGGCGCCAACCAGGTTAATCTCCTGGCCCTGTTTGAGCATGAGTTCGGGGGTAATGAGACGAACAGTCCGGCCGGGACCGCCAATAATAAACCCTGCTGGCAGCTGGTTGATAATATTGTGGCCGGCGCGGTCGTGTCTGTTGGCCGACAAGATGATCTTTTTCTGCGCGAATGCCGCCGTTTCGCGGAAAAGGTGGCGGCTCCGGGATGCCTCGAGGCGGATAAGCACCGGGATCATGCCTGGGCCCTGGATGTTTTTCAACGCAGCGCCGAACTCGATCTGCCGGGTCTGCTTCTGCCGGAATCCGAAGGTGGAGTTGGTGAGGGCCTTTTCCTGGCCGGTTTGGTGGTGGAGACTTTCTCACGTACCTGTGCCTCCGTTGGCATGGTGCTGGCCGGTCATTATGCCGCCTGCGCGGCGCTGGCAGCCGGCGGGATTATTCCTTCTCCGGAGACGGCGTCCCTGGCTGACGATTTGAACGGGAAGGACGGGCCGCATCCGCTGGTTTTGGTTTTCCCGGCGCCTGGAAGTGACGACTGGCCCGAACTGGAAATGGTCGGGGGGGAGCTGATTGTTTCCGGCCGGGCCGCGGCCGTGCCGGGAGCGGCTCTGGCGGGGCTGCTGGTGATTATTGTCCGTCATGGCCCAAAAGCGGCCCTGGCGGTGGTCAGGCCGGATGATGACGGTGTCACCCTGGGGCCGGATCTCAAGCTGCCCGGGTTGTGCGCCTGCCCCCACGCCGACGTTGTTTTTGAACGCGCCTCCGTTTCCGGGTTCTTCTTTTTCGACGACCGGGCAGGTGCCGGGCCTGCCCTGGAAGAGGGTCGCCGGGCGTTTTACGCGCTCACGGCCGCGGTTGCCGGCGGCCTGGCAGAGGCGGCGGCGGAAAATGCCGATGAGTACGCCCGGGGGCGCTACCAGTTCGGCCGCGTCATTATCAATCATTCTGAAATCAAACGTATGCTGGGCATGATGCGTCAGCGCCTGTCGGTCGGTCGCTCGGCCTGGCGGGAGGCCGTTAAAAACGGCGCTGATTCCTGCCGTCGGTCGGTCAACGCCAAATGCTTCTGTGTCGACGGCGCCCTGGAAACCGCTGCCGATGCCGTCCAGATCATGGGCGGTTATGGCTACATGCACGAATACGGGATGGAGAAACGTCTGCGCGACGCCAAAACATTGCAACTGGAGGGCGGAAGCACATCTTGTTTGATGACGATGACGACGCCTTCCTGAAGTGTTCGGGAGGAAGATATGGGCGACAATCTGGAAAAAAGAATCAGCCGCCTGGAGGATATTGAAGCCATCCGGCGCCTCAAGGCCCTTTATTGCTACCTGGTCGACCGGGCCGTGGCGGGTGAGACCGACAGCGCCCTGGAACTGGTCGATTGTTTCGTGGAAGAGGGCTGGGCCAAAGTGCCCATGTTCTCACTGTGACCCGCCCCGGTGGCACCAATTCGCCCCTACGGAACTTTTTTATTGAAACAGGTCCTTGAACCGACGGGTCTTCTCCGACGACCACTGCGGGCAATAGGCCGGTTTGCCCTGCATGACCAGCTGCATGCAGATATCCTTGCAGTCCGGGTCACAGTGGATGATCTCCTTTTCCCGGCCTTCTTTTACCTTTTGCGGCCATTCGGGATCGGCCCAGAGGACCCGGGCCAGTCCGACCAGGTCGGCCCGGCCGGAAGCGATGATGTTTTCGGCCACTTCGCCGGCAGCGATCCGGCCGGCGGTGATGACCGGAATTGTGACCGCTTTTTTGACCGCTTCCGAGAGATCGGCCATATAGCCCTGACCTTTTGAGCGTTCAACGACTTCCGGCAGCATGAATGATTCATAGGTGCCGCCCATGACCGACAGGTAAGCCAGGCCTGCTTCGGTCAGAATCCGGGCCGCCTGGACCGATTCTTCCAGCCGCAGTCCGTCGGGCAGCCATTCATCCGCTAAAAATCGGCAGCCCACCGGCATGTCCCCGGCCTCGGCCTTTACGGCTTCCAGCACTTCCAGGGGAAAGCGGAGACGGTTTTCCAGGGCGCCGCCATACGCATCGGTTCGGCGGTTGGTGCGCGGCGAGAGGAACTGGGTCAGCAGATAGCCGGTGCCGCCGTGCAATTCCACCATGTCAAAGCCGGCCTGCCGGGCTCTTTTCGCGGCGGCGGCAAATTTGTCCCGGATGGTCTTTATTTCGTCGATCTCAAGGGCCCGGGGCAGTTTGTCAAAGGTTTCCACCCGTGAAGGGGCAACGGGCTGTGCCACCATGGCGAAGCGTCCGGCATGGTTCAGCTGCAAACAAGCCAGGGCGCCTCCTTTCTGGATGGTAGCGGCCAGTTCGCCCAGGCCCGGCCGGGTGTCGTCGCTGTCGGCCCGCAGGGCCCGGGGGGCGCCGCTACCCTCGGGATGGTCCACGGTGGCGTTTTCCACCACGATCATGGCCGCGCCGCTTTGCCCCATCAGGCGGTAGTGTTCCAAAAGAAGAGGGGAAACAAGGCCGCCTTCTCCTGCATAACCCAGGTAGAGTGGCGCCATGGTTATCCGGTTGGCCAGGGTTATGCCGCCGACATTCAGGGGTGAAAAAAGATGAGTAAACATGGTCTGCCTCCCGTAATCTGTTGCTGGTTATGATAAAAAAAAGACCGCGTTAAGGATAAGGATAAAGGAAAGAAGAAGAACTTGCTTTTATGGTCATCATTTATACCAAGGACGGCCTTGTGTGTCAATATTTTGAGGGCGCAACATGTTGATGGGTCTTTCAGGCGGGATTCGGCAGAACATTATCAAAGAGATAAAAAGAACAAAAAAATTGTCAGGGCAGTAGAGAACAAAGCCAAACACGAGATTTTTGAGACAGCTGTACTGTGTCGCCCGGCCGGAAATTTTGAGATTATTCCGCCCAGTAGCCATAGCTGGGAACCTGTGACCAAAACCCGTCATCAGGTGGCCCCTGATCAGGGGCCACCTGGTACGTCAGTTCCCGGACAACATTCAGGTGTGTTTCTTTCGGCGGTCCGGGCATTCCCCGTGCACCGATGAGCGCCCACCGGGCGCCCATCGGCGTCCTTTTGCGATTGTGGCAACAGGACCTGCTGATGGCCATCTGCCCCCACTGCGCGGGCAGGCTTTACATATTCTCAGCCGGCTCGTCGCAATTGAGGTAAAGGACTTTTTTTTCTGACTGATCTTCCAGAATCCGCAGCAGGGTTGTTTTGCCCGATTGACTGGGGCCAAAAATCAGGATGGCCTTTTTTTGAAACATTTTTTGTTGAACAACCTGTTGAAGCTGGCGAGGAATCATGGAAACCTCCACTTGCAGGGATATGTTCCTTTAAAGATATAACTTTTATAGATTACAACCATGCAAAAGTCAAGTTTTAATTTGATAACACAGTTATCCATATTTGATAAATTTGAATGATTTTTACGAATAACTTAATATTTTGACAAGCCTGTAAAAAGTCTTTTTTACAGGCAGTATTAAGTTTTAAGCGATTAAGTATTTAAGTAAAATAAAAAACTTATATTTTTATTATTTGACGGGCATAACATTTTTTAAACTTTTTACGAAGCCATCAATATTTTGGCTTCTTTCTTTTTAAAGAAGCCGAAAAAATCAATCCTGCCGGCATCTCTGAGGGCTTTTCCATGGCTGTTGTGCCAATATAGGAATCGACTGCTGTCAAGCACCTGGAATATGCCTGGGGAGGTGTCCTTTAAAAACGAGAGGATAAAGGCGGTATAGTAATCCATCACCAGTTCCCGGCCTGTTGCCTGGGCGGCCCGGCAGGCACTGACAACCCGGTCGACGTTCTGGGAAGAGCAGAACAGCAGTATCAGCCGTTTGTTGTCTTTTATTTGTTTTATAAGTCCTTCTTTGACAGCGGGTTCATCGGGATAAGGGTATTTGCCGGCGCCTCTGCCCAGGGAAGAGCCTTCCATTGTGGGGGATTATTTGCATTAGAGGCTCTTTTCTGAGTTACTAAATTTTTAAAAACAATAATCTGATGGTCCTTGCAGCCGGAAAGTTTTGGTATGCATTTGCCTTTATCATTTTTGTTTTCCGTGATCCCTCTGTACCAATGATAGTAAGCCAGGGGGCAACAATGGCGTGGAGAGTGTTTTTTACCCGGGGGGGCATGCAAAAGCGGGGAAACAGCAGGTTGTCATCCGGGGCGATGATGCCTTGGGACACGGCCTGGCGGGCGAGCAGGGTTTCCGGGTAGATGCGCATACCGCAGGTGATCTTTGTAGCATCCAGGTTCAGGGACTCGGCAAAGGCCAGGCTTTCCTGGATGGTCTGTTCGGTTTCTCCTTGGCCGTCTGGCGCAGCCCGGTATTGTCAAGGAACGACCGCCCGGAAGCGCAACCGCATGTCCAGCTACACGGACTATATCAAAATCATAAATCGGGGCACGAAGCTGCCGGGCAGGCAGGTCAGTGCGGGAATTCCGAAAACAGGATGGCGCTGCCGAAGTACCCTCCATCGTTTTCCTTGATTTTTGCCCCTGAATCACATTACATTGTCCCCGCTTTTCAACAACTTTCCTTTAATAAAGATCGTAAAGGACACACTTGATCACCGGGGTCAGAGGCGACTGCTTGCGACAGAACCAGACACGGAAGGATATAAAAATGAATAAATCCATAGGTCAGCTTGAAGCCGAAATCTGTGAAGCTGTAATAAAATTCGAAAAAGAATACATGGGCCGGGGACCCCTGGAAACCAAAGCTTTTATCCTTGACGACATCGTGCTGGTGCGGTTAAAAAACGTCCTCACCCAGGCTGAACTGAAGCTGGCCAACGCTCACGACAGCAAGGACGGCCGCGAATTAATCAAGCGAATCCGGATCGCCCTGATGGAACAGGGCCGGCCACTGCTGGAAGCGGCGGTGGAAAAAATTTTAGCCGTAAAGGTAAAAAGTCTGCACACGGATATCAGCACGGTGACCGGGGAAAGAGTGATCCTTTTTTCTTTGGACCTTCCTTTGGCGAAGCCCCGAGGCAAGGAGGGGCGATAACTGTAAATTAAGTTTTTATTGACAATCCTGATAAACTAATTTATATTGCTTCCATCTGCTGCGAAAAAGGCGTTGAACGCAATTTGCGCGGAGGATTTATCGGTCAAAATCGATAAGGTCTTAAAGTTAAAACGGACTCTTCGCCGGGGCTGAAGGGTGCGTATAAAATGTAAGGCCGCTGCTCGTTTTTATAAACGGGCAGCGGCCTTTTTTTTGGCAAAACACAAAAGGAGCGTACGCCATGAAAATACCCGTCAACTATTCCTTTCTGAGGCAGGGAAAGGTTCGGGACGTCTATTCCGCCGGCGATGAGCGCTACCTTCTGATCGTGGCCAGCGACCGGATATCGGCTTTCGATCATGTGCTGGCCAACACCATACCGGACAAGGGAAGCATACTGACCCGGTTATCCAATTTCTGGTTTGACAAAACCAGGGACCTGGTTGCCAACCACATCGTGGACACGGCGCCGGAATTGGACGGGTGGCAAGACGACGGCCGTTGGCGGGTTGATCAGCTGGCCCGGCGCACGGTGCTGGTGAGAAAGGCTCAGCCGCTGCCCATAGAGGCCATCGTCAGAGGCTATCTGGTCGGCTCCGGGTGGAAGGAGTACCAAAAATCGATGACTGTTTGCGGTATCGCCCTGCCCGCTGGGTTGGCGGAGGCAAAACGCCTGCCCGAGCCGATCTTCACCCTCTCCACCAAGGCCGACGCCGGGGCACATGACGAAAACATCCCCTTTGCCAGGGCCGTTGATCTGATCGGCGAAAAAACGGCTCAAATGGTACGCGACATCAGTTTACAGCTTTATTCCTGTGCTGCGGAGTTCGCCCGGGAACGGGGCATCATCATCGCCGACACCAAATTCGAATTCGGGCTTATCGGTGAAGAACTGGTACTCATTGATGAGTTGCTCACGCCCGATTCCTCCCGTTTCTGGCCCGCGGACACCTATCGGCCCGGCTCTTCTCCGCCCAGCTTCGACAAGCAGTTCGTGAGGGACTATCTGGAAAGTATCTGCTGGAATAAGCAACCGCCGGTGCCCGCACTGCCCGATGAGGTGGTCGCCCGAACAGCCCAAAAGTATGAAGAGGCCCTCAGGCGGCTGACCCGGACCCATTAACCCCAAGACGATGGAGGGAAAAACATGCTGTATCGCAATCATGCCGGCGACAAGCCGATGGTGGCCGCCACGGCGACAATTCATCCCTCGGCCGTGGTGATCGGCAATGTCCAGATCGGCGAAAAGGTTTTTGTCGGACCCAATGCCGTTATCCGGTCGGACGAGCCGTGCCCGGCGGGCAGAGTGGAGGTGATCGTCATTGAATCGGAAGTCAATATTCAGGATGGTGTCATCATCCACGCCCTGGGCGGGTCGCCGGTGCGCATCGGCCAGGGAAGTTCCCTGGCCCATGGGGCTGTGATCCACGGGCCTTGCAATGTGGGTGAGAACTGCTTCATCGGCTTTAAAACCGTGGTGTTCAAGGCCGACCTGGGAGCGGGTGTCGTTATCCAGCACCAGGCACTGGTAGAAGGCGTCGTCATACCGGCAGAAATGCACGTGCCATCCATGTCCGGCGTGCTGACCCAGGAGGATGTCCGGCAACTGCGGCCCGTTTCCCCTGAATTAACCGCTTTCGCGCAAAAAGTCCGGCAAACCAACGTCTTTTTAGCGGAGGTGGGCTGACATGAACGATCTTGCCGTTCGACAAGGGGCCAGTGTGGCCGTTGTTATGGGAAGCAAGTCCGACTTGGAAGTAATGAAGGAGTGCGTCAATGTGCTGACCGATTTCAAAGTACCCTGCGAAGTACGGGTAATTTCGGCCCACAGGACCCCGGATCGTGCCCATGAATTCGCCGTCGGCGCCGAGGAGCGGGGAACCCAGCTGATCATCGCCGCCGCCGGCAAGGCGGCCCATCTGGCCGGCGTGCTGGCGGCGTTGACAACCTTGCCGGTTCTCGGGGTGCCCATGACCACATCGGACCTGGGCGGTCTCGATTCACTGCTCTCCATGGTGCAGATGCCCGGGGGCATCCCGGTGGGCACCACGGCCATCGGCAAGGCGGGGGCCAGGAACGCCGCCTTGCTGGCGGTGGCCGTGCTGGCGCTATCCGATGACCGGCTACGCACGGAGCTCAAAACATACCGGGAAAAGATGCGCGCCGAGGTGGAAGCGGCCGATACCGAAATCCGTCTGTCACTGGGAAGTGCGTGATACGTCCGGAGGCGTCCCCCGGACCCCATGACGCGGAATACCTGTTTTACTAATTCCGGCGAATAATTTCTTCAGTTCCGGGGACATGATATTTATCCTTTGGCATGGGTGCCGCATTATATGACTCAGCAGTGGAGTCTCCGCCAGCAACGCCCGCTAATTCTGTCTATTCGGTATGATGTGTTCCTCTCTAATTATGTCGTGGGATGTTGATGGGGAACTGTTTAATCCACTTATGCCTTAATCAACTGGGAACCTGGATTTGCCCCGTCTGGCTCAGCTCGGGCAGACGGAATGGGAAGATGAATAAAGAACATATGGTACATTTTGCAATTTGTACTTGCAATTTGCACCCATATAGAAACAGATCCAGGCGCCTGGTCAAATCGTCGCCGGTTTAATGTCTATCCCCGGGTGAGGTGTTCCCGTAACCCGGATATTTCATGAATTTTTTCGACCACAGCTGTTTAACCAATAAACTTCAGATGGTTATTGATAATTTCTGACTTTTTTAAAAATACAAATTGTCATTGGCCGTATTTTTTTTTGTCTCCGGCCGTCAACTTGCCGGAAAAGTTCTGGAGAATGGGTTTATGGTATGACCTCCGTCAATGGTCATGAAAGTCTTTGACATTGCCGGCATGATCATTAATAATTTGGAATATGATGGGGTTATCGGCCTGTATACTTTTTTCATAAAACATTTTGAGGGAATATGCCGACGGTTATAAGGAGCGGGCCATACAGGTTTTATTTTTACAGCCATGAAACAACGGAACCGCCACACATACATATTGACCGGGATAATCAGACATGTAAGTTCTGGATTGAACCTGTTGCGCTTTCCCGGAATTTAGGTTTTAGCGCCAAAGAACTTTGGAATTTGGAGGCTTTGGTAGTCGAATGAGTACTTCGGACGTTAAACCAGGTGAGCGGGTCAAAAATGTATCTTTTACGGAAGATACCTTAATTGTCGATTTAAATGATGGGCGGACGATTATCGTACCGATCGTGTGGTTTCCCCGTCTGCTTCACGCCACACCCGAGCAAAGAGAAAACTGGGAGGTCTGCGGCGGCGGGTTTGGTATTCACTGGCCCGATATTGATGAAGACCTCAGTACCGAAGGCCTGCTCAGAGGGGCTCCCGCCCCTAATGCATTGTCAAACGTTGCCTGGCCCTAATTTTTCACGAGTTGATTTGAGCGCGCCTGCAAGGCGGAACAGTGCCGGAGGGCAAATCTTTACTCTTGACAACACAGTCGCTCCGCTTTGCCCCGAAACTTGAAATATTGCCTGTTTGTCAAGAATAAAGATTTGATCCCCAAAGTAACATCAATTTTATACTGGATTCCGGGTCAAGCCCGGAATGACGATGTAAGGACTTTACGACCGCATCAGACAAAGTCCTTGATAAACTCATAATAGGCTCTTCTGCCGTAATCCGAGTGTCTTTTAACGGATTTTTTGATTTTGTCGATTCTGGCGAGATACTCTTTTAAGGTTAAATCGTTTATTTTTTCTATTCGCTCCCGGCCGATCTGCACGCACCAGGAGATGATACTTTCTGTTTCCGGGGAGACGGATACCTGCTGGTTTCTGGCAAAACCGAACTCTTTTTTTACGGCAATTGCGGCGTTTTCCAACCCATTGACGCAAAGCATATCCGTCAGCCCGGGGTGCTTTTCATAAGCGGTTTTGAGCCCGAATTCGATATTCTGGCAGACGTCAAGGTGTTCATCCTCTTTCCAGTCTTTCATGTGTTTCCTCCTGTTGTATTGATTCAAAAAAAATTTGAAGGGTATTCTTATCCGTGTGGTTCATTATGTCAAGGCCGGCCAGGCCAGGTCATAGCTGGTACTGCGGCCGCCGCCCTGGTTTTGAAGATATTGTTCACAGGCGCTATTGGCTGTCTTTTGGCGCGCCCTCGTGCAGTGCCCCGGATTCTTTAACAATTATTCGGATTTTCCCTTTTATCTCATCCAGCAGATAACCAATGGCATGCTCCTGGATACGATCAAAATCTGTTTTGCAATACGGATCAAAAGGTGTATCCGGTTTACCCGGTGTATACGGGAAGGGACCAGAATAGCCCCATCTATCAAGATTATCTTTGGCTAACGCAAAATCGATTCGCTCCTCGATGATATTCAGCGGGGCATTGTCCTGAAAAGTGCGGGTTTCGTAAGTGTCCTGCAGGGGACTGTTTTTTCCTTTGGTCCGGTACACCTCGATTCGCCAGAGATGAATCCACGTCCATTCTTCTGTGTGAACCAGGGTGGGCGTAAAATTGTCGGCCGGTTTAGCGGTGGTTTTGTCAGCAGTCATGGGATTAATTTTTTCCTCCCTGTCTTTATATATGTTTTTTATCAACTTAACTCACATGACCCACCAGAACAAGACACCCCGCCACCGGATAATGCAGAATTTTCACCACCGGCTTGGCATTGATCTCCTGCAAGCAAGCCGCATAGGCGGCTAATTGGCCAAAATATTCTTCGGAGCGTTTCTTGATCTCGGCCTGGCTGCCGGGGAAGGCCTTGTGGTCGATGATGATGGTTTCGTAAAAAATCAGGTTGGTCTTTCCTTAAAGTCCATATACGGTTCTGATTGTTTGAACAACTTCGGCGACGTCAACGCCTCTGATGCCGATAGCATGTAGCAGGTTATTATTCCACTCCGGCTCAATTTGCCGCAAAAAAGCATCCAGATCACGGCAAATGACTTCGGGCGCGTCTATTTTGATATCCGGCGGCAGGATCTGGTATAGACGCAGGACATCGTTCTTGTGTTTTTTGATATCGCGGCTGTCGATATTTTCCCCGGCCGTTTTCCGCCGTGTTAAATCCAGCCAGGCATACGCCTTGAGGGGGATGAGTCCCTCGGTGCCGACAATGGAAGTTCCTTCTATTTCTCGCTTGTAGCGATGAAGAAAGTCATAATAGCTGTCATCCAGCAGAATAGCAGAAAGGCTGGAAGCCTCTTCGCTGATGGGAATCGGCGTCAGGTGACTGCCCGCCGGTATGGTCAGCATGTCCGGCGGACGTGCGAACAATTCCAGCATTTCCGGAAAATCCGGTTGTGCGGGTTTTT
>JBKHHL010000075.1:0-12158 GCA_046539175.1 Desulfosudaceae bacterium | reverse complement strand
TGACGGCCTGGTAAAAATTTTTACTGATCATATCATAAAATATACACTTGTACAAAAAAACGCTTGACTTGCCTGGCCGGCATAATTATTATACAAGTGTATAAAAAATTCCCGGTTGTTTACGGTACCGTGCGAGAACCTTCAACTCTTCCGGCCCGAGCCGGAAAACCAGGAAAAAGGGTTTTTTATCATGACCTCTCCTCCCACCTTTACCATTACCGTCGACGTGGACACGCTGATGACAGAATTCATTCCCAAACTGGCCGGACAGTTCATGGCCCTGCAAAACACGGCCGAGCAGCTGGAGGGCACCTCCCTGACCCTGACCGTGGACATTTCCGGCAGCCGCTACAGCTACTCCATAACTGACGGACGGGACTTTGAAGCCAGCCGCGGGGAACTTGACAACCCCATGGTTTTTCTGTCCATCCCCCTGGAAAGCCTGGCCCGGCTGGCTGACATGAAGAACATAGACATGCTTCTGGGCATGCGGAACCAGCTGACCCGGGAAAAGCACGCCATTCTGTCCGGCCTGAAAGGTACCTGCAAGTACATCATAACCCACCCCGACGGAGAAGAGACCACCATCACGGCCGTTTTCAAAGGAGCCGACACTCCGGCCGCCACTTTCAAACTGGCCCTGGAAGACGCCCGGGATCTGACCGCCCGCCGGGAGTCACCGATTCAGTTGTTCATGAACGGCAAGCTCCAGATAGATGGTGAAATGGCCTTTGCCATGACCCTGCAACCACTTTTTTCCTGATCCGTCAATCCGTCTCCAGGGAGAAAATCATGGGATCATTCTTTTATCGATCGCGGTTGTCACTACTCATGCTGGGTTACGCCCGCCTGATGTGGCTGGCCGCCCTGATCAACCGGCCCTTCCGGCAACGGCTGGCGGAAAAAGACTTCTCCTTTCTGATGCGTTCCCAGGAGGACACCGTCTCCCGCCTGTTTGTGTGCCGGGACGGCCGCCTGCGGTCTTCCCGAAAACCGGGCCAGGCCGTCTTTAAACTTATCTGGCGGGACGACCAGACTGGCGCCCGCGTCATGACCGATATGCTGCGCGGCAAACCCCGGGCGCTTTACCAGGCGGTTGTCAACGGCGACCTTCTCCTGGAGGGGGACGCCCGGACAATCAGCTGGTACATGGGCACCACCGGGCGCCTGGAAAAGGTCTTTCGGCGTTCCGGCAAAAAGAAGAAAGTTGAGAAATCAGAATAATCAGGATATATTCGTGATTATTATAACCGAACCGTTCAACGCTTAGCCGGGCAAGTCCGCCCGGGGGGAGGCAGATCTATGACAAGTATGGCCAAGACAATCTGTCTGGCTGCCGCGTTATTATTATTACTGACGGCGGCCGGCCTGGCGGAAAGCGAGTGGGAGCACCTCTATACCAAAGACGGCATTGAAATTTACAAAAAAACCTTTCCAGGCACGGATGTCTGCGCCTTCAAGGGCGTCGGGTTCGTGGACGCCAAAATGGAGGTAATCGGTTGCGTTCTCCGGGATATCCCGGCTTATCCCCAGTGGATGGCAAAATGCAAAAAGGCCCTGGTCTTAAAAGATATCGATCGCAACACCAAGATTCTATACAATGTCATTGACGCGCCTTTTCCGTATAAAGACCGGGATATGGTAGTTGACAACGAAACCGTTTATAATCTCGACAACGGCACCGCCGAAATAACCTTCGGCGTGGCTGAGGATACTTCCCTGGCACCGCCTTCCGGCAAATATGTCCGGGTCGAGGAACTTTCCGGACGATACCTGCTGGAATTTTTCGGTCGCGAAAAGACCCGGCTGACCTACCTGCACCGGGCCGATCCCGGCGGCAACATTCCCGTGTCCCTCGCCAACCGCGTGGAGATCAGGAATTATCCCTATACCAATATCAAGGGTCTGCGTAAAATGGTCAAAAAGGAGAAATATATAGAAAAGGGGGCGGCCTCCCCCGAACATGCCCTGATAAAAAAAATGGGAGGAGACATCGATATTGTCCGATCCGTCCTGAAAAAACGGGTCAGCGATTACCTCATCGATCCGGAACTGTTGGAAATCGTTTTCCGGGAAGACTCCATGAGGGACATCGTGGCCTATGTCCACGCTGAAGGAGCCAGCTTCAAAAGCATTCAACAGGCTGTTCTGGGAATGTTTTCCGCCGGGGTCACCAGCGAAAAAATCGAGGAGTATGTTGCCGATAAAGATCTGGATGAGTTCTTCTCCATTGACAAGCTGATGAAGGAAAAATGGCTGATTGACCTGATTGCCAATAACAAAGGTCTGATTGAAGATTTCCTGGACGCCAACAGCAGCTCGGCTGAAAAAATGTTTCACAAGATAACCACCTCCGAAAAAGCCGTCCAAACCTTTATCAAAGACGAAGAGCTGGCCCGGTCCATCCTGACCGACTCCGAAGTCCGCCAACAATTATGGGAGGACGACACCCTGCGCCGGGAACTTCTGGAAAACATCGGTTCCTTTGATGATCTTGAAGAATTTGAGGACCTGATCGAAGACCGGGTGGAAAAATATTCAGAGGCCGCCTGATCCCTGATGTCATGTCAACAGAGAAGGGTTGTTTATGCTACCTGGAATCTGAAAGCCGGAAGGCTTCCGCCCGGATATTTCATGAAATATCCGGGCTAAGGCCCGAAAAAGCGAGAATCACTTCTGTTGAAGGCGGTTCAGACCGCAGACCACGGAGGACGACTGATAAAATTCCGTGGTTCGCTCGACATTTTTCACTTCGCCCAGACCCTGCTGCAATGTTTTGGCAAGATGCTGGCAGCTGTTGCCTCTCACCCCTTTGATGGTCGATGTGATCCGGCCCAGCCGATTGATGACAAACTCAATTTCCTGATAGCTCATTTTCTTACCCCCATGCCCTGGCCACCACCCGGATGGAACCGTTTTCCTCGGTGGTAATGGTATCAATGGAATAGGCCATTTCTTCCACCTTCTTTTTCACGGCTGCCAGGCCGGTCTGCTGGCGCAATTGATTCACGAAATTTCCGTTTTTCATTACTTTCCAGTCGCTGTCGCCGACCAATTCCAGTTCGGATCGGGAATTTCGGGCAATGCCGACCCACCTGCCCTGGATTTTGGCCTTGGCCAGCACCATTCTTCCCCGCACCTGGGTGCCGCTCTGCAAGCGGGCTTCAATGCCCATGGCTTCCAGGGCTTCCATCATCAAATTAATGTCTTTCACGCCTTTAATGGCCGTGCGAACCGTCATTGACATGAGTTTCTTCTCCTTTTTTGTTTGGAATTATTTCAGCCGCAATAAATGCGCTCCCCCTCGGGTACCCGGACCGGAAAGACATGCTTGCCGATGGCGTTCCAAATTTCCATCACCAGCGGGGTGGCCGCCGGATCAATCCAGGGAATTTCCACGGTGCCGTCCGGGTGAATGATGACATCCTGCAGAATTTCCCGCAGGTCTTCCCGCTCTTTGAGGATGGTGGCCGCGGCCGGACGGCCGTCTGATGCTGGCCTTGTGTTTTCAATGGTATCCATGATTATGAGCCCTCCTTGTAAATAATGAATGATAAAACCGTTATTGCTGGTGAAGCGCCCGCACCGGCGGCTTCCTGCGCTGCTGCCATTGTTCCCGCCGGCGTTCGATGTCATCCTGTGCCGCCGGCCGGGCCCGGCCGGCCGCCCATTGGCGCAGGGCCGTGATCTCTTCGGCCATGGTCCGGGACAACGGCACCTGCTCCTCCAGGCCGCGCAGCACATCGCCGGTGGTCAGCCCCCGATCCTCGGCAAAAGCGTCGTAAAGTCCGCTGATAATGGCCTGCTCGATTTCCGCGCCGGAATATCCCTGACAAAATTCGGCCAGCAGCCGGACATCATAGTCCTCCGGAGGCAAGCCTCTTTTGCGCAGATGGATGGTCAGAATTTCCTGACGGTCTCCCAGGCCGGGCAGATCCACGAAAAAAATTTCATCCCAGCGGCCCTTGCGCAGCAGTTCCGGCGGCAAAGTGTCCAGGGCGTTGGCCGTGGCCATGAGGAACACCGGCGCTGTTTTTTCCTGCATCCAGGTGGCCAGGGTGGCAAACACCCGGGCGGCCGTGCCGGCGTCCGAGTCAGAGGAACTGCCCAGGCCGGCCATGGCTTTGTCCAGCTCATCGATCCAGAGAACGCAGGGCGACATGGCCTCCGCGGAGGCCAGGGCCTGGCGGACCCGTTCTTCCGAGGCGCCCACCTGGCCGCTGAAAAGGCGGCCCGTGTCCAGCCGCAGCAGGGGAAGAGACCAGATCGCTGTCAGGGCCCGGGCGGTCAGGCTTTTGCCGGAGCCGGGCACGCCCAGCAGCAGGATTCCCTTGGGCGGGGGCAGGCCGGCCTTCCGGGCTTTTTGAGAAAACCCCCGCCTTCGCTTGTGAAACCAGGCCTTGATGGCCGCCAGTCCGCCCACGTCGGAGGGATGGCGGCTGTCGATCACTTCCAGCAGGCCGGACTGCTGGAGCAGCTGCTTTTTTTCGGCCAGCATGGCGCTGCTCAACTGCCGCGGCTTGGTATCTCCCCTGGCCAGCACGCCGAACAGACACTGTTCAAACTGGTGCAAGGTCAGGCCGCGACCGGCTTCGATGATAACCTCTTTTTGCGCGGCATCGTTCAGATTGAGTCCCGCCGCCTGGCAGGCTTCCCGGCAGGGGGAGGACAAAAGATGCCGCTCCAGGTCATCAAAGGACGGCGGCGCATACGCGATCAAGCGGATATCCTGGGCCAGTTCCGGCATCTGCACGGTAACCGGTGATATAATCAAAATCGCGCTGTTTTTTTCTTTTAAGGGTTGGATCAAATCCCGCAGGTGGCGGCGCACGATCCCGTCCCGCAGCCATTCATGAAAATCCAGCAGCACAAAAATCGCGCCAAAGGCCGGCACATGCAGATCCTGGAGATAGCCCAGCATGGCGATGGGATCCCGCAGAGAAGGCGTCGGCGATTCGTGAGTGAAGACCGCGGAACCATACTCCGGGGGAAGGGCCACCCACAGCCCCTTGGTGGCCGTGTACATCCATAAGCGCTGACCGGTTTTCAGGCTGATTTTTTCAACATCAGCAATAACCCGGGCCTCATCCGGGCTGGTCACATAAATCAGAGAGGCGTGGGCCGCCAGGGCCGATTGGATGGGATTCATGGGCTCACCTGTTTTGTCCTGATTGTGAATAATTCCTGCGCTGACGGCACTCTTTGTTCGAGACCATCGAACATGATCCCCAAAAAAATTTTCCCTTACAAGGAGTGATGGCGATGCCAGCCCATGGCGGTCCCGGTATGATTGACCACCAAACCCAGCTCCTGCAGCCGGATAATCATGGCCTGGCCGGAGACATTGTCAAACCCGCCGGTTTCTTTAACCGCCCCGGCCAGCAGCGGCCAATTGTCCACGCAAGGATCAAACCACTGGGGGCTGGAAACAAAATCTTCCTGCACGTTAACAATGTCAATGGCTTCCGGCGCGAATGTCCGCCGAAAGGCGGACCGGACATGTTTTTCCGGCAGCAGCAGGCAACCGGCGAAATAGTCAGCCTGCCATTCAATGGGTTTTTTGGCGTCCTGGGAACGGCACAGGATCGTTTGATCAATCGCTGCCGGCCCATCTCCGGCACGCGTCAATTTGCCGACATAAGCGCGATGCAATTGCCAGTGTCCCGCCTCGTGGGCCATGGTAAAGGCCGCCCGGCCTTCCTTCCCTTCGCCCAAGAGATTCTGATTGATCAGGATCAGCTTCTTGGGAACGTAGGTGGCGCCCAGCACGCCGGCCATGCCCTCTTGACTGTCAAAATCTACATATCCGCAGCGCAGCCCCAGAAAATTTTCGATGATCTCTTCCACCGGTACCGGCGGGGCCACCGGCCGGCCGGTCATCTCTTCATAGCCGGTCAACAGGGCATCGGCGGCCGCGGCCAGCTCGGTTTTGGCTAAAAAAGGCACCCGCATCAGTCGTTGTCCTTTTTCTTTTTGGGCAGGGCGATATCCACCAGTTGATTATGCCGTTCCCAGTCTTCCTCATCCCAGCCGTTTTCCACGGTCTTACGCAAAAAATCCGCGGCCGCTTCATTGGCCAGAATATGCTCAAACTCCTTGCCGGCCAGCAGGATCAGCTCGTTTTCGGCGGCCTTGTCCAGAACCAGCGCCCGGCTGATGCCCTTGATAATAGACACGTCCGGCGGCGGATGCTTGCCGCTCAAAATGCCGGACAGATAGCTCTTGGAAATGATCCCCGTCTTGACCAGGTCAGCCTGGGTCATGTCCGCTTTTTCCATGAGCTCTTTGAGCCGTTTGACAAAAGGTGTGGGAGCGCTTTCCGTCATAATGTTCGATTCTATCGAACCAGCTACCCCTGTCAAGAATTTTTTGAATTTTTATGCCGCCCGGCTGCCGGAAGACGCCATTACCATTCCCCACTATTTATTTCAGCTGGTTTACAGCTGGTTTCGTATTTTTTCCGCGGCCACATCCAACTCGGTGCGAGTCGGTTTGTGCGCGGCAAAACGAAGCTGGAAACCATCGTTTTTAAACCGGGGAAACACATGCAGGTGCACATGAAAAATCTCCTGGCCGGCCGCCGCGCCCGAACCGACTCGTGAAAGATCGGGTCTATCCGGGAGATGACGTTTCCGGATTCCCCGATCAAGCCGGGGGCAGAAGCACCACCGAAAATTATACAATTGACAGAGGCCTTTTCACCAGGCCGTCCAATTTTTAGAATCGCTCGCCCGGGTAAAATTTATGGCCGGGCCGGGATTAAAGTATTGACGAAACAGCCCCTTTTATTTAAATTAATAAAGTTTATAGACTAAATTTCAAACCGGCCCGGATTTTAACCCGGATATGGCCTGAGTCGATTCGGACGCGGCTGCCAGTTCCGCTCCGGCCGGGCCAAAGGCTGAATTTTTTGATATGAAATCGCGTTTTTCCGCCAAGCTCAAACGATCTCAAAAGGACAAGCCGTAATTTGAGAAGCAGACCGAATAATACGATAACATTTTGAAATATCGAAATAAAACAGTTTTTATCAAAAAATTTATGAAATGATCGGTTAACCGCGCCGTAACCAGGCCCGATACAATGATTCAATTAATCAAAGGCTTTAAAGATATATTACCGGGCGAAACAGCCTACTGGCAACACCTGGAAGCCCTGGTCGGGGATACTTTCGCGCGTTTCGGTTTCAGTGAAATTCGCCCCCCGGTTATGGAAAAGGCCGAGCTGTTTAAAAAAAGTATCGGCGAAGCCACCGATATCGTTGAAAAAGAGATGTACACCTTTGCCGATCGCGGCGGTGATCCGGTAACGCTGCGGCCGGAAGCTACCGCCTCGGTGGTGCGCGCTTATATTCAGCACAAACTATATGCTGATCAGCCCGTACGAAAACTTTACACCATGGGGCCCATGTTCCGCCGCGAACGGCCGCAAAAAGGACGCTACCGGCAGTTTCACCAGATCAACGCCGAGGTCTTCGGGGTCGCCTCGCCATACCAGGACGCCCAGCTGATTCTCATGCTGATGACCCTGCTGGCCCGGCTGTCAGTTACCGAGGTGGATATCCACCTCAATTCCCTGGGCTGCCGCCACTGCCGGCCGGCCTACAAGGAAGCCCTGGGTTCGTTTGTTCAACAGAGAGCCGGGGACTTGTGTCCGGACTGCCGTCAGCGCGCTACCCGGAATCCTTTGCGGGTACTGGATTGCAAAGTGGAAAACTGCCGCCACGTCACCGCCGGGGCCCCCGCCCTTACGGAATTCTTATGCTCCGGCTGCGAAGAACATTTTCAGGCGGTTACCGGAATTTTAAAGGATCTGGATATTCCCTTTATCATCGATAAATTCCTGGTGCGGGGGCTGGATTATTATACCCGGACCACTTTTGAAGTACAGACCTCCCGGCTGGGAGCCCAGAACGCCATCGCCGGCGGCGGCCGCTATGACGACCTGGTCGGCCTTCTGGGCGGACCGGATCAGCCGGCCGTGGGCTTTGCCATCGGCTGCGAACGCCTCATTGAATTAATGTCACAGGACATGGACCCTCCCGGCCCTACCGGAACGGATCTGTTCATAGCGGCCATCGGCCGATCCGCCCGCGAAAAGGCCTTTGCCTGGATGTGCCAGCTTAACCTGGCCGGCCTGGGAACGGAGATGCAGTTTGAAGACAAAAGCTTGAAAAGTCAGATGAAGCAGGCCGACAAGGCCGGTGCCGACCGGGTCCTCATTGTGGGGGACGCCGAACTGGAAACCGGCCGCGCCCTGCTGCGCGACATGACTACCCGGGAACAACAGGAGATTCCCATTGATAATTTAGCGGACCGGATAGCGGCAATTATCCGGGCGCCGGAAAAGGAGTAGATACAGGTGGCGGACAAACCGGAATTAAAGCAACGAACACACCACTGCAACCAGCTGGGAGCCGACAACCTTGACCAGGAAGTGGTTCTGGCCGGCTGGGTCCAGCGCCGCCGGGATCACGGCGGGGTCATTTTTGTCGATTTAAGAGACCGCCGGGGAATAACCCAGGTAGTCTTCAATCCCGACGAAAACCCGGCCGTTCATGAAAAAGCCCACGTGTTGCGGAACGAATATGTCATCAGCGTTCGGGGCCGGGTAGCCAAGCGGCCGGAGGACATGATCAACCCCAACCTGGACACCGGCCTCATAGAAGTGCTGGTCTCGGAGCTGGAGGTTCTTAATACCGCCAAAACTCCACCCTTTCAGATCGAAGACCGGATCGACGTGTCCGAAAACATCCGCCTCAAGCATCGCCATCTGGATCTGCGCCGGCCCAACATGCGAGAAAATATCATGGCCCGTCACCGGGCTTCGGCGGCCGCCCGCCAATATTTGAACCAGCAGGACTTCCTGGATATCGAAACCCCCATTCTGACCCGGAACACCCCGGAAGGCGCCCGGGACTACCTGGTCCCCAGCCGGGTCAATCCGGGCAGTTTTTACGCCCTGCCCCAATCTCCCCAGCTCTTCAAGCAGTTGCTGATGGTAGCCGGATTTGACAAATATTATCAAATCGTCAAATGCTTCCGGGACGAGGACTTAAGAGCCGATCGCCAGCCGGAGTTCACCCAGATTGACCTGGAGATGTCCTTTGTGGATGAAGAGCAAATCATGGCCGTGGCCGAAGGCCTGGTAACCGAAATCGTCCGGGCGGTGACCGGCCGCGATATCGAACCGTCTTTCGCGCGAATGACCTACGACCAGGCCGTGGACACATACGGCCTGGACAAGCCGGACCTGCGCTTCGACCTGCCCCTGGTGGATATTTCCGACCTGGCGGCCGGGTGCGAATTCAAAGTCTTCGCCGATGCCGTTAAAAAGGGCGGCCTGGTCAAGGCCATCAACGTCAAGGGCGGAGCCTCCTTTACCCGCAAGGAGCTGGATGATTTCACCCAGTTCGTGGCTATCTACCGGGCCCGGGGCATGGCCTGGATCAAAATCCGGGAAGACGGCTGGCAGTCACCCATTGCCAAATTCTTTACCGACGCCGAAAAACAGGCCCTGACCCAACGGCTGAACCTGGAGACCGGCGACGTGGTCATGTTCGGGGCTGATCAGGCCGCCATTGTCAACAGCGCCCTGGGCAACCTCCGGAATCACCTGGCCGCCAGGCTCGGCCTGATCGAGCGGGACACCCTCAATTTCGTCTGGATCACCAGGTTTCCCTTTTTTGAATATGATGAGACCGAAAAACGATACCAGGCCATGCACCACCCCTTTACCGCGCCCGATCCCGGGGATATCGACAAGTTGACCGATCATCCGGAAGCGGTCCGGTCACGGGCCTATGACCTGGTTTTAAACGGAGTCGAGATAGGCGGCGGCAGCATCCGTATTCACCAGCGCCGGCTCCAGGAAAAAATGTTTGCCGCCCTGGGCCTGGCCCCGGACGAATATAAAGACAAATTCGGGTTTCTGCTGGAAGCCCTGGAATCCGGCGCCCCGCCCCATGGCGGCATCGCCTTTGGTTTTGACCGCCTCATCATGCTGCTGCGCGACGAAGACTCCATCCGCAACGTCATCGCCTTTCCCAAGACGCAAAAAGCGTCCTGCCTGTTGACGGACGCTCCCTCGACCGCGGACAAGGCCCAGCTGGAGGAACTGTTTTTAAAAATAACCATGGAACAAGATATGTAAGGAGAGAATCAATGCGAGAAGTAGTCATTGTTGACGGTGTCAGAACGGCCATCGGCGCCTTCGGCGGTTCCCTGAAAACCGTGCCGGTAGTAGAACTGGGCTCCATCGTCATGAAAGCTCTGCTGAAAAAATCCGGTTTCCGCCCGGTGGTCAGCGACCTGATGAAGGCCGGCGTCCCGGATAAACTCATGGACCAGGGCCTGACGGAAATAGAAAAAGAGGCGGCCGACTGGGATGACTCGGCCAACCCGGTAGTCATCGACGAAGTCGTCATGGGCAACGTGCTGCAGGCCGCCCAGGGCCAGAACACCGCCCGGCAGGCCATGATCGGCGCCGGTTTCCCCAAGGAAACACCGGCCGTAACCGTCAATAAGATCTGCGGTTCCGGCCTGAAGGCCATAGCCACCGGAGCCGCCTCCATAATGGCGGGCCAGGCCGACGTTATCGTCGCCGGCGGCCAGGAAAACATGAGCCTGGCGCCGATGGCTCTGCCGAAAGCCCGCTGGGGCCACCGCATGGAGCTGACCGGCAAGGGCGATATATACGACTTGATGGTCTTTGACGGTTTATATGAAATTTTTTACGGCTACCACATGGGCGTGACGGCTGAGAATATCGCCACCACCTATCAGATAAGCCGCCAGGAGCAGGACCAGCTGGGCGTGATGAGCCACACCCGCGCCCTTAAAGCCATCAACGACGGCATCTTCGCCCGGGAAATCACGCCGGTTACCATCAAGTCCCGTAAAGGCGACACGGTTTTTGACACCGACGAACGACCCCTGGCCACGGATATGGAAAAAATGGGCAAGCTGAGACCGGCTTTTGCCAAGGACGGCACGGTCACCGCCGGCAATGCCTCCGGCATTAATGACGCCGCCGCGGCGGTACTGATGATGAGCGCCGACAAGGCCCGGGAGCTGGGCGCCGAACCAATCGTCAAAATAAAAGCTTTCGCGGCCGGCGGAGTTGACCCGGCTTACATGGGCCTGGGACCCATACCGGCCGTCCGTAAAGTCATGCATGACACCGGCATGGCCATCGAGGATTTCGACACCATCGAATTGAACGAGGCCTTTGCCTCCCAGGCCATCGGCTGCATGCTGGAACTGGGTATTGACATCGAAAAACCGAACCGGCTCGGCAGCGCCATTTCCCTGGGGCATCCCATCGGCTGCACCGGCGCCCGCCAGATGGTCACCACCATTCACGACATGAAACGCCAGGATCATCAGACCGGCCTGGTGACCATGTGTATCGGTGGTGGAATGGGCATGGCCATGGTGGTGGAGCGGGTGGCATAATCAATTTTGATAATCAGATAAAAAGGAGCAAGATATGACTATTCCCAGAATCATCGGCATCCTGATTTTTTTTGGCGTACCCGCCATTATCGGCGGCGGCCTTGTTTATCATTTCATGGAAAGTTACCCGGCGGTGTTTACCTTTGAGTTCATCCTGCTGATCGCCGCCGGCGGTTTTGTCGATCGGTAACTGCCGGCCCCTCCGGACTGAAGGTTTCAGACACATTAATTTTCCGGTGACTGCCGGTGTCCGGCTTTCTTATTTTTATATAAAATTATTGTCTGATATCCGGATGCGTTCCCGCCGGGACAATTATAACGGGAAGTCGGCCGAAACAGGCTGTCTTCCGGTAAAGGTACCAATATTATGGGAGAAACCCCGATTCACAGTGAATCAATAAGCATAAAAAAAGAGATGCAACAGTCCTACCTGGATTACGCCATGAGCGTTATCATCGGCAGGGCCCTGCCGGACGTGCGTGACGGGCTGAAACCGGTCCACCGGCGCATCCTTTTTGCCATGCACGAGCTGAAAAACGACTGGAACAAGCCCTATAAAAAATCAGCCCGCGTGGTCGGTGACGTTATCGGTAAGTACCATCCCCACGGGGACTCGGCGGTCTATGACGCCATCGTCCGCCTGGCCCAGGATTTTTCCATGCGCTACATGCTGGTGGACGGCCAGGGCAACTTCGGCTCGGT
>JBKHHL010000074.1:0-12194 GCA_046539175.1 Desulfosudaceae bacterium | reverse complement strand
CTGGATTCCGGCATTCGCCGGAATGACGATGTAAAGACTTTTTACGAAGCCGTCAGCATTAAGAATAAGACAGAAAATGATCCAATATAAAGATATTCCGGCAACACATTTGGTTAACTATCGCGAATATGGCACCTGTTTTATGAAAACGCAAGTCTTTTATCCTGGTATTTTATTTATCCCGGAGGCGATTCCATAATTAAGTAAACCCTTACCGCGGCAAAGTTAGGCCGCTGAAATCGCCTGATCCCGCCGCGATATTTAAACCGGCAGCGACATTTTGGCGATTTCCGTTCGACTGGTTTGAAACATGTTTCGGCTCAGGCTGGCCATGTTGTCGGTAAGACCGGTATCCGCGTCCGTCTGGTAAAAATCCAGGTAATCTACCATGAGCCGATCAGAAATGTTTTTTCTGTTCAGGTCGGCCGCGCCCAGATTGTCGGCGTAAACGCAACGTCGGTTCAGAATCAGCCAGGGTTTGTTGTCATTGCTCCGGTCCCGCAATAAAATGGCGTTGCCGTTGGTGGCGTATTGAGGAACGTTGACAATGTGAATTTCAGCGTTGCCAAAAAGAAAAACATCTTTTTTGCCGGCCTGTTTATCCCCGGGATTTTCCTTTTTTTCAAGAAAAAAGACAGGCGCTCCGGTCAGCGCGGCCAGCTTGTCTTTACCGCTTTTGCGCGGTTCGAACCCGGCGGTTTCAAAAATAGCCGTTATCTTCATATTATTGCTGACTGATGTCTCAATATATTCATGAATGTTTTTTTTAGGATTGACGACACAGGCTGTCTGCCCCACCGAACATCCGATAAAATAGGAAAGGGCGCCCGAATCATTCATCACAATCTGTTTAAAAAACATGATACCCTCCTTTTTCAGGGATTGTGGGGGTTGGTCGCGTCCTTCAGAATCACTTTCAGGACGGTTCCGGATTTTTGTCTTTTGCTTTTGTTTGACGGCTTCGTAAATGGTTATGGATTCCGGCCCGCGCCGGAAGGACGATGTAAAGACTTTTTACGGGGCCATCAAATTCATAGCGGTAATTGATTTAATTTATCTGAATAAGTATCTGAATAAAATTAATACAAGAATAATGCCAATTTTGAGATGGCGTTTGTTTAATTTAAGTATTCGCAACAAAAATGGTTTTAAAGACGGCTGCCTGGAGTTGGGAAAAAGAGGCTGATAATTAAAATAAATATTTAAATTCAAAAATTTATGGAAAGAAAAGACTTTCGCGAGCCGGGGGCGGACGATTTTTCCGGGCAGTTAAAATAAATTATATTTTAAACTGATGATATTATGAGGTGGATATTTTTTAACCATTTGTATCGATATGCGGGAAAAGTGTTCCTGCCTGATGAGACATTTTCTGTCAAAGAGGACCCGGGTATTGGACCGATCTTCAGTTCTGAACAGGAACTATCCAGAATATTTAACAAAGCGGTATTTTTTTACAAAAAAGGCGGCCCTGGCGAGCTGACGGATTTCGTCATTCCTGACAAAAACTGTTGAGCGGTTTGGGGGCATTTGTTCAGCCGCGTTCCGGGTGAGAGCCTTATGACTGGTGATAGCGGGTGGGATCGGCCAGGCCGGCCTCGGCAAATCCTTTTTTCCGGAGGCGGCAGCTTTCGCAACGGCCGCAGGCCAGTCCGCCGGCAAAGGGATCATAGCAGCTCAGGGTCTGGGAATAGTCTACTCCAAGGGCGGAGCCGGTTTGGATAATTTCGGCTTTGTTCATGTCGATCAGCGGCGTCTGGATGGTGAGGCGCGTCCGGCCGGTAATTCCGGCCCGGGTGGCCAGATTGGCCATGGTTTCAAAAGCCCGGATAAAAGGTTGGCGACAGTCGGGGTAGCCGCTGTAATCAACGGCATTAACCCCGATAAATATGTCAGCGGCGCCAATAACCTCGGCCCAGCCCAGGGCGCAGGCCAGAAAAACCGTATTCCGGGCGGGAACATAGGTTATCGGAATTTCAGCGGGCTCGCTCAGGCCGGATTTGGGGACCTCGATATCATCCGTCAGGGCCGAGCCGCCGATTTTGTCCAGCCCTACCGGCATGACCAGGTGCTGCCGGGCGCCGATGGCCCGGGCCACCCGCCCGGCCGCGGCCAGCTCTTCCCGGTGCCGCTGGTTATAATCAAAACTGAGACTGTACACGGCAAAACCCTGGTCAACGGCCATGGCCATGGCCGTGGTGGAGTCGATGCCGCCGCTGGACAGGACCACTGCTTTTTTTTCATTGCTGATCATCTTGCCGGTTCCCCGTTTTTTTTCATCTCTGCTCTTCTCCGGGCCAGATAAATTTATGCAGCTGTACCTGCAGGCGGATTCCAAGCCGGTCGCGCAGTATCCAGGATGCCAGGCGGGCCGGTGAAAGGAGGCCCTCCACCGGAGAAAAAAGTATCTGGTCGGCGGGCAGGGTGGTTATCCGCCCGGCCAGGTTCCGGGCAAAATCATAATCAGTTTCATTGGCCAGCACGAATTTAACCTGATCATGGGGCCTTAAACGCTCCAGGTTGAGCTGGTCGTGGCGGTCGCTTTCCCCGCTGGAAGGGCATTTGACATCCATGATAACCTGACAGGCCGGGTTGATAACGCTGATGTCCAAGGTGCCGTTGGTCTCCAGCAAGACCCGGTAACGATTTTTAATAAGATGGTCAACCAGGACGGTAGTGGCGGGCTGGAGGAGCGGTTCGCCGCCGGTTATTTCCACCAGGGGACAGCCAAATCCGGCAATGGTCTCCATGATATCGTCAAGGGCCAGGGTCTTACCGTCCGTGTAGGCGTACCTGGTGTCGCAATAGGCACAACGGAGATTGCAGCCGGTCAGCCGGACCATGACACAGCTAAGGCCGGCATAGGTAGATTCGCCCTGGATAGTGTGGAATATTTCGTTGATAGTGAGTGTCATGGTCGCGGGTTATCGCGGAAATCTGATCCCGTCTGGACGATTTGGTAATAAAATTAAAATGGTAACAGGGTGACTGCTGCCTTTAATATCATATCACGGCGACAGGTACAAATGGATTATTCCGGATGGATTATTCCGGATAAATCAAAATCCCCTTGCAATGAAGGCTGTTTTAAAGGACGATTGAGCCGGAGTCGGAAGTGAGTAAAAATTTTGACAGGCAGAGTCCGAAGCAGAAGGAAATTCATTATGACAGATCAAAAGAAACGTCTGACGGAAACCGTGGCCGGCGCCGGCTGAGCGTCAAAACTGCCTCCAGGGGACCTGGATCGGGCCTTGTGCGGACTGGATCTACCCGCTGACCCCAATGTGCTGATTGGTCTGAGCGGGCCGGATGATGCCGGGGTATACCGGATCTCCGACAGCCTGGCCCTGATTCAGACCGTCGATTTTTTTACGCCCATTGTTGACGATCCTTTCCAGTTCGGTCGCATCGCCGCGGCCAACGCTCTGTCCGACGTTTATGCCATGGGCGGAGTCCCCAAAACAGCCCTGAACCTGGTCGGCTTTCCCGTGAAGACCATGCCCCTGTCCGTTCTGAAGGATATCATTGCCGGGGGGCTGGATAAGTTAAAAGAGGCGGATGTCGCTCTGGTGGGCGGGCACAGCCTGGAAGACCAGGAGCTTAAATACGGTCTTGCCATCACCGGGTTTGTTCATCCGGACAGGTTCTGGAGCAAGCACAGCCTGCAACCCGGCGACCGCCTCATCCTGACCAAGCCCATCGGCACCGGCGTCATTAATACCGCCGTCAAGGGCGGTCTGGCCGCCGGCCCGGTGGTGGCGGAGGTAACGCGACTGATGGCCGAATTGAACCGGGCGGCCGCGGAGATCATGACCGCTTTTCCGGTTCATGCCTGTACCGATATTACCGGTTTCGGCCTGCTGGGGCACCTGGCCGAGATGGTGACCGGTTCCGGCTGCGGGCTGGAGATAGAATCCGGACGGGTTCCCCTGATTGAAGAAACCATGACTTTCGGGTCCATGGGGATGATGCCGGCCGGGGCTTATAAAAACAAGGAATTCCGGTCCTCCATGGTAACCTTTGACGCGGCCGTTGACCCGGTTCTGGCCGACATCCTGTTCGATCCTCAGACGTCCGGCGGCTTGTTGCTGTCCGTCGACGAAGCGCAGTCGGCTCAGGCCGTGGAGGCCTTACTGGCCGGCGGCTGCACCCGGTCGGGCATTATTGGAAAAGTAGTGGCCGATGCCGGGGAAAGCATTAAAGTCTTATAACCGCCGGTTTTACTCTTTCAGCTTTTCATGCGCCGGTTTTCCGTAGACTTTTTTGTAAGAACGGCAGGCCGGACAGATCTGTTCCTCCAGTTTTACTAAGTTATACAGCGCGCCGTGGCCTTTTTCCCGGGCCCGGGTGCAGACGGGACAGGATTCGCGACAAAAGTTTGCCATTTTCCGGGTGGTTTTTCCATGTTCCATGCTTGGTCTCCCATGCTGAAGATAATGATTTCGTAAAAAGTCCCCACCGGGACGATAAAGCAAAAAAGTTCAGGGTCCTTATTAAATCAGGGCGCATCGTATTTCGAAGATCACCTTAACGCCGATGGCGTGACGGCGTGACGGATTGAAAAATTCATCATATTTATATTACCATGCTGGCGAGACCTTGAGAAGGCAATAATAATTCAGTCTAGCCCGGTTATAAGGAGGCTGGGGATGGTCAATAAAAATAAGCAGGACCGTGTTTTGATATATGAGGCGGACTATAGCGACGACTCCCTGCCGGGGATTATCGACGAAATATTGGCCTCCTTCCCCCTGGAACTGGACGGCAAAACAGTCCTGGTCAAGCCCAACATTCTGGCCGGTCATTCCCCTGAAAAGGGAGTGACCACTCATCCCGCTCTGGTGGCGGCGGTCGTGGACCGCTTGCGGTCCGCCGGCGCGACCGTGATGGTGGGTGACAACCCCGGTGTGTTCGGTTACGGCCGCTCGGAGCGGGCGGCTGAAATTTCCGGGATCAAAGAAGCCGCCGGCGGCTGTTTTATTCAACTGGGCCGGACCCCGGTCAAGCAGGCCCTGGCCAATCCTGATGTGGCTCAGGTTATGATCGCCAACGACGTGCTGGCCGCTGACCTGGTCATCAATCTGCCCAAACTAAAGACTCACGGACTGACCTATTATACCGGGGCGGTGAAAAATACTTTTGGTTACGTGGTCGGCGGGGACAAGATGCGGGTGCATCACCAGGCCTCCACCCCGCGGCGGTTTGCCGCCGCCCTGGTGGATATCTACGCTTTGCGGCCGCCGGACCTGACCATCATGGACGCCATCGTGGCTATGGAGGGAAACGGCCCCAGCAACGGCCGTCCGCGCAGGCTGGGTAAGATACTGGCCGGAGATAACGCCGTCTGCCTGGATGCCGTGGCCGTGTCCCTGGTCGGGAAAAAACCGGTCGCCGTTCCTCACCTGAAGATTGCCGCCGAGCGTGGGCTGGGAACGATTGATCTGGACGCCATCGATTGCGGCGTCGATATCGTGCCGGCCGTCGGCTTCAAGATGCCGGCTACTTATGTGCCCGGCTTGACGGGCATTGTCCTTAATCGTTTTTTGTCCGGCTGGATTAATTGCCTGCCCGAGGTAAAAGAAGATGTCTGCAAACGGTGCGGATTATGCGTGGACCATTGTCCGACCGGGGCCATGATCATGGCCGGAGGTGATTTTCCCCGGGCGGATAAGAAGGCCTGCATAAGCTGCTATTGCTGCCAGGAGATGTGCCCGGAAGACGCTATTGAATTGACCGGCCGGGTTCTGCGGTTTTTGCGGCGGTCTCCGCCGCGTAAAGAAAAGTAAAAGTCGGTGTCAAAGAGCCAGGCGAGCCGGGCGCGGCAATTACGGGGAACCCGGTCCGAATCAGGTACGGTTTATCCCCAGCCACCGGTTAACCCGGGCGGGGATATCGGATGTCGCGGCGACCGGGGGTATGCTGCTGTAGTTAATGCCGGCGGCCGCGACCATGCCCAGCAGGGAATTGGTCAGGAAAACGGCCTTGGCCCGGAGGCAGTCCTCAATGGTAACCGGCTGCCGGCGGACAGGCCATGCCAGGCCTTCAAGAAATTCCAGGGCCGCCTGCTGCGTGACTCCCGGCAGGACGGTAGCCGAAACCGGAACAATAATGGTCTCGTCCTGAAAAAGCAGAATATTGGCGGTATTGGTTTCCGAAACCGTGCCGTCCGGGTTGAGTATAATCGCTTCGTCAGCGCCCTGACGGACGGCCCATTGGCCGGCCTGGTAATAAAAAAGGTAGTTGAGTGTCTTATGTGAAGCGGTGGGGATGTAACGGGGCTGCGGATAGACGATCAGGTCCAGGCCTTTTTTGTCGAGCTTGTCCAGGCGGTGAGTATAAGGAGCGGCCGTCACAATCAGGGTGTGGTCCCAGGGAGGTTGCCGGCGGCAGCCGTGGGCGGCCAGGATTTTAACGGCCGCCGGCTGGTGGTCCAGTCGGTTTTCATGGAGAACCTGGCGGATAATGGCGGCCCAGTCCGGATCCGGAGCAGGTGTTTCGAACAGTTCAGTCCAGGAAGCCCTGAGTCGTCGCAGGTGCCGGTCGAGGAGAAGCGGCTGGCCCTGGTCGGCCCGGATGGTTTCAAAAAGACCGGCTCCGTATTGAAATCCCGGAGATAGGGCCGGCACGGCAGCCTGGTCAGCCGGTTGCAGACGGCCGTTCAGCCAGACCCGGGGACCGACCGAAGAGCCGGAAATTTCGGGTTCCAGCAGAGCCAGGATGGTGTCGGCCTTGGCCAGAGTTTCAGCGAATTCATCGTCGGGGCAAGAATCATAAACGATGCCGCCGCCGGCGGCGTAGATCAGCCGATCGTCGCGAATGGTGGCGGTGCGGATGGCGATGGACAGGTCCATGGTGTCGTGAAAGCTGATGTAGCCGATGGATCCGGTATAAATGTGCCGGCGGCAGGGTTCCAGCTCATCAATGATCTCCATGGCCCGGATTTTCGGGCAGCCGGTTATGGAACCGCCGGGAAAAGTGGCGGCCAGGATGTCGGCGGCGTCTTTGCCGGCGGCAAGTTCCCCTTCCACGATGGAGACCAGGTGAAAGACGTTGTGGTAGGCCTCCATTCTTTTATGGTCGGTCACGCGCACGGTACCGCCCCGGCAGACCCGGCCCAGGTCGTTGCGCAGCAGGTCCACGATCATGGAGAGTTCCGCTTCGTCTTTGGAGCTTTGCCGCAGTTCTTCGCGATTGGCCCGGTCCTCGGCCCCGGTTTTGCCCCGGGGGCGGGTGCCTTTGATGGGCCGGGTTTCCAACCGGTTTCCTCGCTGTTTGAGAAACCGTTCCGGCGAAGTGGAGATGATGTGGTGGTCGCCGGCGTTGATAAAGGCGAAAAAGGGAGCCGGGTTTTTTTGAAACAGGGCGGTGAACAGGTCAAAGGGACGGCCCTTGAAATCCGTGGCAAAGCGTTGGGATAAATTGACCTGGTAGGCATCTCCGGCGGCGATATAGTCGATAATCGTCTGGACGGCGTCCAGGTAATCAGGCCGGGTAAAATTGGACCTGAACCGGCCGCCGCCGGTAATGTTTTGTGACAGGGGCGGTGGGCCCTGGCGGCGCCGCTCGAGCCGGTCCGGAATTTCGTCAGTAGCAAGGTCGGGAAATTCCGGGAGACAGGCCGTGGTTGCCCCTGTCCGGCGGTCGTGAACCATGATCAGGCGCGGAACAATCAGGTAGCTGTCCGGCAGATCCAGATCGTCAACCACTGTATTGGGCAGCTCTTCCAGCCAGTCCTTGAGGTCATAGGCGAAATAACCGAACAGGCCGGCCGCCACCGGCAGGTCCGGCAAGGGCCCGTTGATCCGGAAGGCGGAGAGCAGGGCCCGGAGTGCCCGGAACGGAGATATTTCCCAGGTGGTCTGGTGGATATTGTCCCGGCCGGTCCCGGCCCGTAATACAACCCTGCCGGCCCGGGCTGTCATGGTCAGCCGGGGCCAGGCCGCCAAAAGGTGATACCTGGCGCAGTCCGGTTCACCGCCGCTGGCCAGCAGTACCGTGTCGGGCTCATCCGCCAGGCGTCCGGCAAAAGCCAGAAACGGCTCTTCCGGAGAAATTGCCAGGGTCCTTATCCCCCGTGGACCGGGCAGTGTCTTTAAATATTGGTCAATCATTTTCCGGGCCTCTCCAGGTTCAAAAAATTTTCCGCCAGCTGCCGGCCATGCTCGGTCAGAAAGCTTTCCGGGTGGAACTGCACCCCGTAAATGGGGTAGTCCCGGTGCCACAACCCCATGATGATATCGTCAGCGGTCCAGGCGGAGATGACCAGCCGGTCGTTTTCGGGACAAGTTATCAGGGAGTGATACCGGGCCGCCCGAAAAGGAGAAGGCAGGCCGCTAAAAAGGTTTTGGCCGGTATGGTAAACCGCGTCTGTTTTACCGTGAACCGGCAGCGGAGCGCGGGTGGTGGCGCCGCCAAAGGCCTCGTTGAGGCACTGCATGCCCAGGCAGACCCCCAGGACCGGGATCCGCGGCCCCAGGGACTTGATAACCGGTATGGAAATCCCGGATCGGGCCGGCGTCCTCGGCCCCGGGCTGATGACAATGTAATCCGGGCGGGTGGCTTCAATTCCGGACAGATCAATCCGGTCGTGGCGGAAGACCTCGATATCCAGCTCAAACAAAAGAAAGAGCTGAACCAGGTTGTAGGTAAAAGAGTCGTAATTGTCGATTATGATCAGTTTTTTCAAAATTGATGTACTCGTAAGTCGGGATTTACCATACTTCGTCACCCCGGCGGAGGCCGGGGTCCAGTAAAATCAAATAGTTCTGGATTCCGGCCTTCGCCGGAATGACGAGGTAGGGACTTTTTACGAAGCCGTTAAATTTGATTTTTTCCATAAAAAAAGCCACCACAGACGTCAGAGTCTGGGTGGCCGGGCCTGTTTCATAACTCTTTTTTTGATGTAAAAATCGCTTTTAGACGGCTTCGCAGATATTGGACCTTTTACGACATAAAATTTTTATCATGTTTCCATCGGCAGAGCAACTTCTTTTTTTAGCCGGTGAGGCTTGCCCGGCAAACCGGGTTATGACTTTTTTCTTCCGCCCAGGGCGAATCTCAGGACCTCCTCCATGGTGGCGGCCGGTCGGAAGGTCAGCTCCTTTTTGACTTTTTGAGGGATGTCTTCCAGATCTTTTTCATTGGTCCGGGGCAGCACAATTTCCTTGATGCCGGCGCGTTGGGCCGCGATTACTTTTTCCTTGACGCCGCCCACCGGCATGACTTTGCCCCGCAGGGTTATTTCGCCGGTCATGGCCAGCCTGTTTTTGACGGGTTTTCCGGTCAACAGGGAAACCAGCGCCACCAGGATGGTCACCCCGGCCGAAGGACCGTCTTTGGGAATGGCGCCGGAGGGAACATGGATGTGGAAATCGGTGGTTTCATAAAAATCCTCGGCAATGCCGTATTTGTCGGCGTTGGCCCTGATATAGCTCAGGGCGGCGTTGGCTGATTCCTTCATCACGTCGCCCAGCTGACCGGTCAGGGTCAGGTTGCCCTTGCCCTTCATGGAGGTTGCTTCCACAAACAGCAGTTCTCCGCCTACCGGCGTCCAGGCCAGGCCCATGACCACCCCCGGCGAAAGGGCCCGTTCTCCGATTTCAGAGGTATAGCGAACCGGTCCCAGGTACTCTTTCAGATCGTCGATTTTTATGGATGGGGACACTTTTTTGCCCTCGGCGATCTTGGCGGCCACGCCCCGGCAGACCGATCCGATTTCACGTTCCGCGTTGCGCAGACCGGCTTCCCGGGTATAATCGCTGATAATATGCCGGATGGCTCCCTTGGTAAAGGATATCTGGGATGCGGTCAGGCCGTTTTCCCGCCGCTGGCGCGGAATCAGGTACTGGGTGGCGATCTTGATCTTTTCTTCCAGGGAATATCCCCGCAGTTCGATAATCTCCATGCGGTCTTTTAAGGCCGGCGGGATGGTGTCGGTAATATTGGCGGTACCGATGAACATGACGTTGGACAGATCAAAGGCCACGTCAAGATAATGGTCGGAAAAGGTGTAATTCTGTTCCGGGTCCAGTACTTCCAGCAGAGCGGAGGAAGGATCGCCTTTGAAATCCGCGCCGACCTTGTCGATCTCATCCAGCATGAAAACGGGATTGTTGGTGCCCGCCTTGCGGATCTCCTGAATGATCCGGCCCGGCAGGGCGCCCACGTAAGTGCGACGGTGGCCACGGATTTCGGCCTCGTCCCGGAGCCCGCCCAGGGAAATGCGAATAAAGGAGCGGTTCAGAGCGTTGGCGATGGACCGGCCCAGAGAGGTTTTGCCGGTTCCCGGAGGACCCGCAAAGCACAGGATAGGCCCCTTGGAGGCCGGGTTCAGTTTTCTGACGGCCAGGTATTCCAGGATCCGTTTTTTGGGCTTTTCCAGCCCGAAGTGGTCCTTGTTTAAAATTTTCCGGGCCGACGAAATATTCAGTTTGTCTTCAGAGCTTTCATCCCAGGGCAGTTCCGTGAGCCAGTCCAGATAAGTGGCCGAGACAGTGTATTCCGAAGATGATGGGTGCATGCGGGAAAAGCGGTCCAATTCACGCATGGCGGCCTTATAGGCTTCTTCCGGCATGTTTTTGGCTTCGATCTTGGCCCGGTATTCCTCCACTTCCATCTTGCTGGTATCAGTGTCGCCCAGCTCTTCCTGAATGGCCTTTAATTGCTTACGCAGATAAAACTCCTTCTGCTGCTGGCTCATGTCTTCCTTAACCTGGGACTGGATCTTGTCCCCCAGCTTCAATATTTCTATTTGGTGGTTGGCCAGCTTGGTGATTTTTTTGAGACGTTCCTTGGGGTCCAGGGTGGCCAGGATGTCCTGTTTTTCTTCCAGCGAACTGTTGATGGTTGAGGCGACCATGTCGGCCAGGGTGCCCGGTTCTTCTACCGTGGTGGACAGCCCCCCCAGTTCGTTGGGAATACCCGGCGAAATTTGCACGATTTCCTGGAATATCTTGGCCAGGTTGGCCATCATCCCTTGGGTTTCCTTGTCTTTTACCGGGGGCTCGCTGATCTGTTCAAAGGTCGCTTCCATGTAAAATCTGGTTTTGAATATTTTTTTAACGCGAAACCGGTTCAGGCCCTGGATCATCAGGTTGATATTGCCGTCCTCGGACTTGGCCATTTTGAGAATCATGGCCATGGTGCCGATATCATAAAGGTCGTCCGGCGCGAACTGGCTTTTTTTATCCTGGTTCCTGGCCGCGATCAGTCCTATCATCCGGTTGCCGGCCATGACTTTGTCGATCATTTCCATGTACTCCGCCTGGGTGACTACAATGGGAAGCACCATTTTGGGGAACAGGATACCGTCAACCAGGGGCATCAGCGGCAGCTTTTCCGGTAAATTATCTGAATAGGCAAGCCCTTTTGATTCAGGTGAGTTTTGATCGTTCATGAAATCCTCCGCATATCAAATCCATTGGGGGCGCGTAGCCAATCGTCCACCCCGGGCCGCGGGGTAGCATTATCCGAGCTAATAAGCAGCTTCGGTTAATCTCCCGATTATGGCCCGGTACTGGTTGGCTCAGCCGTATAAGCATTATTAAAATCAGAATATAAGTATAAATTGCCAGGTGTCAAAAAAAGGTCCGGTCATACCGGTCAAAAACCTGATCAGGTATCTTCATCCCGGATGGGTACTTTTCTGGTACGGGGCTGCTGTCGTTTGACCATGCTGATCTGCAGCATGCCGGCTGAATGGGACGCGGAGACCTGGTCCGTGTCAATGGGCTGGGGCAGAAACAGGACCCGGTCAAACCGGCCGTATTGAATTTCCGCCAGGCAGAACCGGGCCTTGGCTTCAGGCGCCGGCGGAGTCCGGATACCGGAAATTTTTACGGCGCGTTCATTAATTTCGATTTCGAGGCTGTCCTTACTGACACCGGCCATGGCGGCCACGATTTTAATTTCATCCGCTGTTTCATAAAGATCCATCTGCGGTTTCCACTTGTTGCTGGCATGGGAAAACAAGGGGGTGGTGGAACCGAAGACATCTGCCATGGTTCTCCGGAGATCCCGGCTGACCTGGTCCAGGTCGGTACTGAAGCGAATTTTGATGTAATCCATGATGTTCTATCTCCAGTGTTTCTTTGTTGGTGACAGCCCGGTTTTCACGATTATTTCAGAACAGCTCTGTAAAACCGGAATTAAGTGTTTGATGAGCAAAAGACTTTTTTACAGGCAGTGTTAAGTTT
>JBKHHL010000073.1:0-12286 GCA_046539175.1 Desulfosudaceae bacterium | reverse complement strand
TTTGTTGCAGGCCGCTCGCGGTAGATTACTACAGCTTCGCGCCCTGCGCCTTGCAACTGCGCCCAAATCGACTCGTGAAATAACCGGGTTACCCCTTTACTGTTGCCGTCCCAATTTGAACTTTTTACGAGACCATCATCCATGGCGTCAGATGGTATTTCTTATATCCGGGCGTCATTTTTCTTCGGATGTCCACATATCCCGAATCCGGGAAGATTTTAGGATCAGTTCCATGACTCCCATATTAATTCGCTGAGGAATGCGCTGCTTTGGCAGCGGATTGAGTGTGAATGACGCTCTTTCGCCGTTCAGAATAATTTGCAGGGCCGCCTCTTCACCAGTAAAATCCTCAAACTGGGCATCATGCAATTTTCCTTCCAGGAACAGGAATCTTCCGGTTTTCTGTCCCGGCAGATCGACATCAAGGGCGCATGATTTTTCTTCCATCTCGATCAATTTCATGAAACTGGGCAGGGATATGCCCCGCACGCTACCGGCAGGCGGTTTTTTCTTCAGGCTCTTGCGAATGATATCCAGCAGTTCATACAGGGTAAACGGCTTGCGGACAAACAGCAGCAGATTATCCGGCAGCATGTTCTCAATGTTTTCCGAGGCATATCCCGTCATGGCAATGCACAGGATTCGCGGATAATGCTCATTGATATGCGCCAGGAGGGTAAAGCCGTCGACCCTGGGCATGACCAGATCGGTGATCAGCAGGTCAATCTCTGTTTTCTCCAGCACTGCCATGGCCCTGGCCCCGTCTTCAGCCGTGAAAACTTCAAACTCGTCCCGGTATTTGAACAGATAGGCCCCGGCCCGGTTCAAAATCTTTTGATTATCATCCACGATAAGCACTTTATACATCCAGTCACCTCACTGCTGCTCCTAACCCGGATATCTCATGAAATATCCAGGTTAAATTGTCAGTAATAACGATAAAAAGATCAATGATATTATACTACCTGGTGAAAAAATCTTTCTGGATGAATTGGATTCCGGCGGGGGGTGTCATGTGGTATCTTATTTCAGCCCGGATAATTCATGAAATATCCGGGCTGAAACCTGATTTTTTGTGGTTCTGTTTTACTGGGCGCCTTCTACCACGAAGTGTCGGTTGAGGCGCATGGTGTTAAAAAGATTTAATATATTATTATCAGCGTTAATTATCTTTAAGGTACCATCATTTTTACAAAGTGAATTGTGAACCGCGATCATGACCCCAATACCTACTGAGTCAACCATTTCAACATCGCTCATATCAATAATGATCTGTTGGGGGTGCTCTTTGACCAACTCCTGTAATTCAGCCCGGAATTCTGAAGCCATGGAAGCTATTATGTTTCTTTTAGGCTTAACGATAATATCCGTTTGCTTTTTAATGATTTCACTTTCACCCATTGGTCGGCTCCATTAATTAACACCTGAATTTATTTAATACCTTCGTGTATATTTAATATAACACGCTTTTATTAAATAACAAATAAAATTATTGGTCCTGGACTTTTTGAAGGTATCCCGGTCGGGGAAAGATCCGGATCAATCCGCTTCTTCCATGAGCCGCTTGATCTGCTTGAAGAGCTGATCCGTGTACTGGGTATCCAGAGCCCAGAAACAGTAGGTCTGATCATGGGGCAGGGGCAGTTCCGTGCTTAGCGCGGCCGGGTAGGTGAACACCGGCATGTAAGTTTTTTTCAGGTTGCGGCAGATCCGGTCCAGGCAGGCGGTCAAAGCGGTTTTCGAAAGATCCCTGGCGTCGATGATAAAAATTTTGACGCAACTGGTGAATTCGGCCATGTTCAAACCGATGTCAGAGGTGTTTATCATCAGAATGGCCTTGAGATATCCCTCTGATTTAAGAGAAAGCAGGAAGCGTTTTCTCTTGAATCCCAGCAGCAGATATTCCTTGGAAAGGTTGTTGATCATGCCGTAGGAGTTCGGTCTCAAGTCAAGCGACTCCAGCATCAGGCCGCCGGACCTGTGTTCATAAAGTCCGTCCAGTATGGCCAGGTCTTCATAAACGGTATTGTAGAGAGTGTAGTTATCAGGCAGCAGGGTCGGCTCTTTATCTTTGAGCTGGTGCCGGAAATAGGCCAGGCTGTCAATGGAGCAGCCTCGCTGGCTTTTGGTGTTGCGTTCCACGCTGCTGAAAATGGATCTGGAAAATTTGTCATTGGCGTCATAATAGGTCACCAGGTAATCCAGATTGGCCGAAGAAAAGGTATAGGATTCGTAGACATAGCGGGAAGCCTGGTTCAGCAGGGACAGTTTCTGGTTAACGCGGGGCATGCTGTTCTGCGAGGCGTGCAGGCACAGCAACCAGGATTTTTCATAAAAGCGAAGCATGGCCATGTGGCCCAGGATGGCGCCTTTGTCCTGGTAGATGAAATGCCGCGCTATATGGGGATTGCGATTGTACAGGTTTTCGTAGGTTTTTTTGATTTCTTCCTTTTTATGGTGAAGCACTTCGTATTTGTCCGAATAAATAACGCCGGTACGGAAGAAGAAATCCCACAACAGGTCCATGTCAACCGTGTCGCACAGGTAGGAGTTTTTGTCTTCGGCCTGTCCCAGCAGTGCCAGCAGGTTCATGTGATCGTTGACATCCATGTCCAGGATGGAAATGCCGCACCGGACGGTATCTTCCTTGTCTTCAATGGGATGGGAATAAATTATTTGTCCCTGGCAGCGCAGGATAAATTGATTGCCGAATTTAAGCTCCGTGTCAGCTGCCACCAGGCCGGGCAGAAGCATGGCGTCTTCCTGGCTTTCTTCCACGGAAAAGCCGGATCCGGACATATCCTGAATTTTAAGCTGAAGCTTTTTCCGGGTCAAAGGATGGATGATAATGGCATCAGGCGAGGGGATCAGTTCCTGGCGGGTGGTGCGAACTTCCTTGGGTTTGAACCGCTGAATTTCAAAGTTAAGGGGCTCCAGGACGATATCCCGGTGGTTGGCCTCATCGGTTTGCTTGAAAATCTGGCACTCTCCGGAGTAAGCCGTGTTGCGGCCGGACAGAAAGACCAGGTTGACCCGGATATTGGGGTTGATCCATTTGAAGGTCGGAGAAATCTCCTTGTGCAGCCGGATATGGAAGGCCATGGTGCTGAAGTCCAGCAGTTGGCCGCGATAGATGACGCTGTTTTGAATCATCTGAACCTGGATGTCTTTGCTATCAAAGCGTTTCACCCGCCGTTTGTTGATCTCTTCATACTGGGCCGGCAGTTTCAGTATGATCCGCTTTTTGGTGACACTGACCAGCCCGGGGACTACCCGGAGCACCTGGTTGTTGTCGGGAATCAGCAGGGCCTTGAGGCGATAATTTTTCAGGACCGGGATCAGATCGGAAATGTCGGTCCACCGGCATTCCAGGGTATTGCCCCGGCAGGGTTGCGGGATGACATGCTTGGTAATGCGATAGTCGTGGCGTTTATGCTGGAAACTCAGCAGCAGAGACTCATCCTGGAAGTTCAAATAATTGATGCGGTCGATCAGGTATTTGATCTTACCGCTCTTTTTGCCGCGGGTACTGCCGGTTCTTTCGTTCAGACTGATCAGCTGCGGCTTATCTTTGACCGCCAGCTTGCTGGTCGGAGAAGGGTCCGGAAACATTTTAACAGTCTTGGCCGATTTACTGCTCATCGGTTTATAAATGACGTGGGTTTGACCGGTGGAATCCATGGTTGCCTCTTCCCCTTTGCTTGTTCCTCTTGAAAAAAACTGCGCCTTGATCCCGAACTTTTTACTTTGCCAGCCCAAAATAGACTTTTTCCGAAACCTTTAAATCTATATCATAATCCAAGTCAAAGAGCGAGGATAACAGGTTGGTTCTATCTGGTTTATCAGCTATTTAGGGTGCAGCTGGCAGGTGACCACAATAGGTGGTGGAGGTCCGGTCCGGGGTCGTTATCGTGGAAGTTGAACTGTCGTGGTCAGCCCGATCAGGTGCCGAATAACCGGGCGATAAGGGGAATGGCGGCAAAGGTGCCGACGGCGCTGCCCAGGTTGACAAAAACCACCACCAGGAGGATGCGGGTAACCCGGTTCTTCCAGAAACCTTTCAGGGTAGTGATGTCTTCGGCCAGGTCTTCCAGGTTTCCCACGGTGGGGCGCCTCAGGAGGGCCTCCACCAGACCGGCCACCCAGCCGGCCCCGATAAAGGGGCTGATCGACGTCAACGGCGCCGCCACAGCTGAGGTCAGCATGGTCAGAGGGTGGGCCTGGATAATAAGGGCGCCCAGCAGGGCGGGAATACTGTTGGCCACGATCCAGATCCCCAGCATGTGCATGCCGGTGGTCGGTCCATTGAAGACGAATCCCATGATAAAAACAGCCACGATGGCCAGCGGGATGCCCCATTTCAGTATCTTGGGAGTGACGCTCGGGGAAGGCATGACGTCCAGTTCGGTGATATCGTCGTCCCGGGACCAGTATTGCCGGATACCGGGAACATGGCCGGCTCCGACCACGGCCACGATCGTCCGGCCGGGAGCGTTTTTAATCTTGTGGGCCAGGTAGCGGTCACGTTCATCTATGAGAATTCGGCGCAGTCCGGGCTGGGACTTTTCCAGTTCCGCCAGAAGCATTTGCAGCAGATCTTCCTGCTTTAATTGTTCGATTTCTTCTTCGCTGATCTCGTCCGCGCCTATAATGGAAAAAAGAGACTGAAAGATCAGTTTGAATTTGCCCCACAAGCTGATAGCCTTCCAGGTCCGGGCCAGGGTGGTCCGCAGCTCGCGATCCGCCAGGACCACTTCGGCGCCGGACTTTTCGGCCGCCGCCAGGGCGTTAATCATGTCCTGGCCGGGAACAACGCCGAATTTTTGAGCTATTCGTTTTTGAAAAGAGGCCAGCAGCAGATTCATCAGGAGGAGAAAAGTCTGTTTTTCCTTAATCACCTTGAAGATATCCATGTTCCGCCACTGGTCCTTGTTGCGCAAAGAGTTATACCTTGACCGGCATAACTCCACGCAGACCGTGTCCGGTTGTTCCTCTTCGATAAGGCGGGTGACGAATTCGGAGCTTTCTTTGGAAACATGGGCCGTACCGGCCAGAATGACGGTTTTGTCGCCATAAGCCAGTACATGCCGATTTTGATTGCTGTTGCTTAACATGGCACTCCCGTGTATGATGGTGAATCGTGATATATCCTTTAATCATACCGGCTGTCAAGGAGAATAAGATGAAAAATGACTGTCAAGACGGTGTCGACGCCCAGCGTTTTATCATTTCCGAACGACCATATTATCTGGCCGCGGGCGACGAGACGGAGATGTTCGAGGCGGCTTATGCCTCCCGTCTGCCCGTCATGATCAAGGGCCCCACCGGCTGCGGCAAGACCCGTTTCGTGGAATACATGGCCTATCGTCTGAAACTGCCGCTGATAACGGTAGCCTGCCACGAGGATCTGTTCGTTTCTGATCTGGTCGGCCGGTATATTCTTAAAAACGACGAGACCGTCTGGATGGACGGCCCTTTGACGGCGGCCGCGCGTATGGGTGCCCTCTGCTACCTGGATGAAGTGGTCGAAGCCCGCAAAGACACTACCGTGGTTATTCATCCCCTGACTGATGATCGCCGCGCCCTGTATATTGACAAAAAAGGCGAAGTGATCCGGGCTCATCCCGACTTCAGCCTGGTTATCTCGTACAACCCCGGCTACCAGTCGGTTTTGAAAGATCTCAAGCAGAGTACCCGCCAGCGATTTACGGCCATGTCTTTTGATTATCCCGACGCCGATCGGGAAACCGCCATCATTCAAAAAGAAACCGGGATTGACGAGGCCACGGCCGGCCGCCTGGTGAGTCTGGGGCAAAAAATCCGGAATATCCGGGAACATGGTTTGACCGAGGGCGCCAGCACCCGCCTGTTGATTTATGCCGCCCGCCTGATAAAAAACGGAATCACTCCGACCGAGGCCTGCCTGGCAGCCATCTGCCTGCCGCTGACCGACGACGAAGGCCTGCAGGAGACCATGGCCGACCTGGTTCGGGATCTGTTCGCTTAAGAATAACTATGTCGTCAAACAACCACCATCCCCTGAAAACCCTGGCCCTGGCTGATCCCGACCTGGCAGACAGCGTTGCCGCCAGGCTGACCCGGGCCGGTTGCGACCCAGGTTCGCGAAGTGTCGGCCGGATGGTCGAGGATGTGGTCTACGGACTGTCCCTGGCCTCTTTTCTGGGACGGGCCCTGGCTGATGGCTATGTCGAACTCCTCCGGCGGCGGGTCTCCTTTGAAAAAATTGTTTTTTACAGCCAGACCATTCGTGACAATGCCGGTGATAATCAGACTTTTGCCGGGATTCTCTCCTCCAGCCTGGTGCCGGTCCTGGCCCACGGCGATGAAGAACTGCTGCGCCTGTTTTTACGGACGGCCGGATTGATGAAGGAAAAGTGGCTCTACGCCTTGGCCGCCGAACCCCTGGAAATTCTGACGGAGCTCCTCGGCCCCAATCGGTTGGAGGCCGGCCGCGCCTGGCTGGAGCTGCTCGGTGACGTTTTCGCCCATGACCTGACCTATAACCAGTTCCGGAGGTTCGCCGGTCGTTTTCCGCGGGCTGTTCTCTCTTTTCCCGAAGCCAAACGGGCCTGGCGGATTGAACAGATCAGGAGGGTAGTTCGTCGTGATTTCAACCTGGCCGCCGTCTTGATCGAGTCGCTGGGACGGGAGCTTTCCCGTCTGCCGGAAGCCGGTCTGCGTAATTTTGTAGATCAAGGCCTGGCTTGTTATTATCAGGACGCCGAAGGCGCTCGCAAGTTTCTGGGCCTGGAAACCAGGTCCGCCCTGGATTTTTGCGCCCGGCTTCAGACTTCGGTGGTTTTACCGCAGATGCGGTCGCGCCTGGGTGATTACCTCCAAGCCCGGTGCGGCCGGACTATTCCCATCAAACCTTTGTCAGCTTTGCCGGCTGCCTTGGCGGTGGAAGATACCAGCGCGGTCACCGCTTGCTGCGACGGTAAAACTCTCTATCTGCCGGATGAAATAAATCGCTTCCCCGAAGCGGACGCGAACTGCCGCCTGTATAAAATGCTGGCCTGGGTGGAAACAGCCCAGCTGGAGTTTGACACCTGCTACTTTGATTTTGACCGGGCCGGGCTTATGGTATCGGCCCATGATCATGCCGCCGGTATGGATCGAGGTTCGGCCGCTGAGAGCAGTCAATCTCCGGTGGACCTGCAGCGCTTTCTCCGGCTTTTCTCCCGTCCGGACCTGGCCAGGGACCTGTTTACCATATTTGAATATGGACGCCTCCGGACACTGTTGCGAGAAGTTTATCCGGCCGGGGTTGACCGTTATTACCCGATCCTCCTGGAAGAAGCCGGCCTTCTTTATCACCGCGCCGGGCAAGCCGGTATAAAAGAAGCGCTTCACGCCGTGGTGGCCCTGGGTGGCGACATTAGCCAGTGGAGATTGCCGGATGCCGGGGATGATAACGTCCTTCGCGCCTGTGTCGATATCTTTCAGGCCTCGGCCGCCGGAGCGCCTCGGCCGGAGGCTGCCGCCCTGGCCGTGTGGCAGACCTGGAAAAAGGTCGGTCCGGAAAGTTTCGGGGATATTGATCATTATACTCCTTTGCGCCCCCCCTTTGATTTGCGGGTACGGCCGGAGCTGTTTGCCGTTGTTTTCGCCGGTCCCCTGAAACAGGCTGACTCCACCCGTGAAAAAATCAGCCAGGCCGGGGGCCTGACCTTTAAGTCCGATATTTTGAAAAAGCTCATCAAGCGGGAGGGAGTGCTTTACGCCGATGATATCAGGTCGCTTCTGCGGGCCGGCAATGAGGCTGATAAGGAGTTCTCCCGGCAGGCCGCCAGCGATCAGCCGGGAGATACGGGGGAACAACAGAGAGCGTCGGGAGAGGCCGTTAACCCGGAGAAACTGCTGGCCTCCCTCGACATCAATAGCGCGGCCCGCCACGTCACCGGGGAAAACAGACTGGGCGATGATTTTCACGGCCGGATTTTTCGTCACCGGGAGTGGGATCATACTGCCGGTGATTATCTGGACAATTACGTCCTGGTGCGGGAGCGGGAGGTGGCCTCGGGCCAGCCCGGTTTTTACCGTCGGGTGCTGGATCAAAACCGGGGACTGGTTAAAAAAATCCGCTACGCTTTTGAACTGCTCAAGCCGGAAAGCGTTACCCTGCTTCGCAAATGGCGGGAGGGAGAGGAGTTTGATTACCGTGAGCTGCTGGCCTTTGTGGTTGATAAAAAAGCCGGGCAGATTCCCTCGGAACGTATTTACGTCAAAAGGCTCAAACAGGAGCGTGACGTGGCCGTCCAGTTGCTGCTGGATTTTTCCCGGTCCACCTCCAATAACGTGACTGGCTCGGAAACGGCCACGGTTCTTGATATTGAAAAAGAAGCGGCCGTTCTTTTTTGTGAGGCCCTGACCGTGGTGGGAGATCCTTACGCCATCAGCGGTTTTTCCGGCACCGGCCGGCTGGGAGTGGACTATTATCGGCTTAAGGATTTTGGGGAAAAGATGACCGATGAGATTGCCGGCCGGGTTGAAGCCATTCGGCCCCGGCGGAATACCCGCATGGGTGCCGCCATCCGTCACGCCCTGGCCGGTTTCGACCAGGTTCCCGCCAAAACCCGGCTGCTCATTTTAATCAGTGACGGCTTTCCCAATGACGTTGATTACAAACGGCGGTACGCTTTGGAAGATACCCGCCGGGCGCTGCTGGAGGCCCGGACCCGGGATGTTCACGTACACAGTATTACCGTTAATATTTCCGGAGACTCCGCCCTGGATGAATTGTACGGCCGGGTCGGTCACAGTGTCATTTCCGATGTGCGGGAACTGCCCGGCAAGCTGCTGCGTATTTATGGCCGGCTGACCGGTTGAACGGGGAAGCACGGCCCCCCTGAAGTAGGCGTGACATGACGAACGAGGCCGCGCCACGAATTCGGTCTTCTCGCGGCGATTGAACTTTTTATGAAGTCATCAAAAATGGTTATTTATAACGGCATATTTCAATGGGAGGGCCTGGGTGCCGCCTTTGGCCTGGCCCGGGGCAAAATCCGGTTATGGATTTTCAATCTGGCCCAGGCCGAATCGGTCAAGGTCATCCCCCTGCGGCCCTATATCGTGGTGGTTTCCGATATCCCCGGAGAAAAGATTACCGTTCGGGGCTGGGCCGGTCCCCTGGCCGGATTTATAGTGAAAAAGTTTGGTCTCAACCGGCAGCGCCTGGTCTGGATCGAGTATTATCCGCCGGTGAATTACGGTCAGAAAACGATCAAGCATATTCCGGAAACCTTTGACGTGGTAGATTTCAGCTGGAAAGGAGAGGCGGCGGTAATGCCGCGCTGGCGTCCCTTGCGACAGCCCCTGCTGGGGATCACGCGGGAGTTGATCCATAACCATTCCACTCTACCGGGAGACCCTGTTTTTGAATAAATTACTGATCATAAAAAAACCAATTGCGGCCGTTCTTTTGCCGGCTTTGCCGCTACTGTCGGTCGTACCGGTCCGGGCCTCTGTCCAGGATTCCTCCGCGGCCGTCAGCATGGAAGAAATCTCCTGGTTTTTGCTGGTGGCCGGCCTGCTGGGCGGCCTGTCTTTGTTTCTTTACGGTCTGGAAAAGATGAGTGAAGGGCTCAAAAAAACGGCCGGCCACCAGATGAGTAATATTCTTTCGGCGCTGACCACCAATCGCGTTATCGGATTTTTCGTGGGCGCCTTCGTGACCATGATAATTCAATCCAGCAGCGCCACCACCGTCATGCTGGTCAGTTTCGTGCAGGCCGAGCTGATGACCTTCGCCCGGTCACTGGCGGTTATGCTGGGGGCTGATGTGGGCACAACCGTTACCGCCCAGGTCATAGCCTTTGACCTGGCTGAGTATTCTCTTCTTCTGGTAGCGGCCGGGTTCGGCGTAAGACTGTTTGGAAAAAATCGCCGCGTTAAAAACATCGGTGATATCCTGTTGGGATTCGGTCTTCTTTTTTTCGGGATGAAGTTAATGAGTGACGCCATGTCGCCCCTGCGGAGCTGTCCCGAAATCATCAACCTGCTTCAGGGGCTGGAAACCCCGATATTCGGACTGCTGGTGGGGGTAGCCTTTACGGCCCTGATTCAAAGCAGCAGCGCTTTTACAGGTATCGTTATCGTCTTGTCCCAGCAGGGGTTGCTCAGCCTGGAAGCGGGTATTCCCATGGTTTTGGGCGCCAATATCGGCACCTGTATTACGGCCGGATTCGCCAGCATCGGCATGACCCGCAACGCCAAGCGAGTCGCCCTGGGACACGTGCTTTTCAAGGTAACCGGGGTTCTTTTGTTCGTTTTCTGGATCGACCAGTTTGCCGACCTGATCCGTTCTCTGTCCGGGGTTCTGGAGGTTGATACCGGTCGCCAGATCGCCAACGCTCATACCTTATTCAACGTCAGCGTGGGCCTGTTGTTTTTGCCGTTTACCACTCTTTTCGCGGCCCTGATCATGAAGCTGCTGCCGGATCGCCGGGTAACGGTCATGAGCCGGGAACCAAAGCTCTGGTACCTGGATGAAAAGCAGATTGAAACCCCGGAAATAGCCATTGACCTGGCCCGGACAGAAATATCCCGGATGGCCAAACTTCTGGAACGAATGCTGCGGGCCATTATTGTTCCCTTTATCTCCGACGAAAGGTACATCTCCCGCAGCGTCGACGGCAAGGCCGAAGCGGCTCTGTTTAAAAAGGAGATTCCTAAACGGGATGAATTTTTTCCGGAACTGTCGCTGCTGGAAGGCATTCACATGCGGGAGGAGAAAATAGATTTTCTGGAAGAAAAAATCGGGGATTACCTGAACAAGGTACTGCGCCACGACCTGGATGAAAAAAGCGTCAATGAAATATTCGGGATGATGTCGATTGCCAAGGATATGGAAAGCATCGGCGATATTATTCATCGCAACCTGGTGCCGCTGATTGCCAAGAAGCAGGAACTGCACGCTGATTTTTCAGATGAGGGCAAGGAAGAGCTGATGATATATCATCAAAAGGCCTGCAATCATATCCGTCTGCTCAAAGAAGCCTTCGCCGAAACCGCGCCCGGCCGGGCCTGCGGCATCATGGATCGGGAACGTGTCTACCTGGACCTGGAATCACAATACCGGATAAAACATCTCAGCCGTATTCAGCAGGAGCAGCAAGAGTCGGTGGTGACCCATGAGGTTCACATGGAATTGCTGGATATGTTAAAGCAGATTATTGTTTATTCCTCAAATATCGCCCTGACATTTTCGGCCATCTGCCGGGACGTACCGCCCTCCCAGCGGTAAACGGCAGGGAAGTATCCCGTCCCGACCAACGCGCGGGCGCCCTTCGCCGGTCGGGTGCGAAGAAAAAACACTTCCCCCGAAGACCGCTGAATTTTTTTAATAAGCCTTTTTCAGCACCTCCTGGGCCTCTTCCAGGCTCAGCTCGGTGGGATTAAAGGTCAGGGAGGCGTCATTAATAGCGGTTTCAGCGATTTTGTCCAGGTCGGCCTCTTTCACGCCGGCTTCCTTAAGGGTCAGGGGCAGGCCGCATAATTCGTTTAATTCCCGCTGCAAAACCCGGATCAGGGCTATCGCTTTTTCGGCCCGTCCGGCGGCCGGGGTTTCGGCGTATACTTCCGGCCCGCCGATGGGCAGCAACAGCTCGGCCAGGTCGTCCCGGATTTTGTCCAGGTTGTATTCCAGGCCGTGGGGCAGGAAAATCGACATGGCCACGCCATGGGGAACATGGCTGACCCCGCCGGTGGCGTGTCCCAGGGAATGGATCATGCCCACCATGGAATTGGAGAAGGCGGCACCGGCCATGGTGGCGGCGTTGGCCAGGGCCAGACGGCCGTGTTCGTCCTCGCCGTTTTTGACCACCCGGATGAGATGTTCGCAGATAATCTTGATGGCCGCCGTGGCGTAGGCGTCACTCATGGGATTCTTCTGAATGCAGGTAAAGGATTCCACGGCGTGCGTCATGGCATCCATACCGGTGGCCGCCGTGATATGCGGCGGCAGGGTCATGGTCATGCGGGGATCCAGGATAGCCGCCGAAGCAATCAGCTTCTGGGATACAAAGGCCATTTTAATGTTTTTGTCGGTGTCGGCTATGACCGCCACCAGGGTGGCTTCGGAACCGGTGCCGCTGGTGGTGGGCACGACAATCAGTGGCCGCATGGGCTTGGTTAACATGTCCGCGCCCATGAACTGCATCAGGTCGCTGGAGTTTTCGCTGATAACGATATTGACGCCCTTGGCCGTGTCAATGGCCGATCCGCCGCCCACGGCCACGATGGAGTCGCACTGGTTCTCCCGGTA
>JBKHHL010000226.1:0-3016 GCA_046539175.1 Desulfosudaceae bacterium | reverse complement strand
GGTGGCAGCTTTGGTGGCAGCTTTGGTGGCATTCTGGTTGATCCGCTCCCAGACGGCTCGCTCCTCAATCCCGATACGCTCCGCCAGGGTCTTGATATAAAGCGCCCGGGCGACGCTGTCTTCCACGGCTGCCAGGCTGTCCTGCAATTCAGCCACCACCCGCAGTTTTCCCTCCACTGACAGGCCGTACTGCTGAACGGCGGACTCTATCAGAAAATCAACCGCCCCGAGGGCAGTGGCGGTAATCTGCTGAAACTGCTCCGGGCCGTATTCACGCAGATAGGAATCAGGATCATGGCCCTCGGGAAGGGTCAGGATAAACAGATCCATCCCTTTTTCCCGATTAAAAAGCTCAACTCCCCGGCGGGCCGCCTTGATACCGGCCGCGTCGGAATCAAACAAAAAAATGGCCCGATCAGCCTGCCCTTTGAGCAGCCGGATCTGCTCCACTGTCAGAGCGGTTCCCAGCGTGGCCACCACATTTTTTATGTCACACCGGTACAGGGCCAGAAAATCCATATAGCCTTCGGTAATGTAAACCGTCCCGGCAGAGCGGCAATGCGCCCGGGAATGCTCCAGGCCGTAAAGCGAGCGACGCTTGTTATAAAGCGGCGTTTCCGGTGAATTAAGATATTTGGGCTGGCCCTCATCCATGACCCGGCCGCCAAAACCGATTACCTCTCCGGAGGTGTCGGTGATAGGAAAAATGATCCGATCACGAAAACGATCATAATAACCACCGGACTGCCTGGCCGCGAGCAGTCCGGCTCGTTCCGCCAGCGACGGGGAGATCCCCCGGGAATTAAAAAACCGCAGTAGATTATCCCAACCGGCCGGGGCGTACCCGAGTTTAAAAGTTTCTATAATATCTTCGGCAATACCCCGGGAGGCCAGATAATCCCGGGCTTTTTGCCCTTGGCGGCCGTCTGCCAGGCTGGACTGGAAAAAACCGGCCGCCTGGCGATTGATCTCCCGCAGGGTTTCTTTTTCCGAAACCTCCTTTTTGTAAGCGGCCCCGCTGTGCTCCCGGGGAAGATCGATATTGTAGCGCCGGGCCAGCATCCGGGCCGACTCCGGAAAGGTCAGCCCCTGGTGCTTCATCAAAAAGGTGAAGACATTGCCGCCTTCGTTGCATCCGAAGCAGTGAAATATCTGTTTGTCCGGACTGACGGTAAAAGAAGGGGTCTTTTCAGAATGAAAGGGGCACAAACCCAGATAGTTTTTGCCCGCTTTTTTCAGTTGAACCACTTCCGATATGATATCAACGATATCGGCAGTATTGCGAATCGCTGTGATCTTTTCGTCAGGAATATACAAAGCCAGACACTCTTTTCCTTGACGTTCGCTTGTTATACCCGGGCCGCCGCGATTGCCTCGGCCAGGTCCAGGCTGCCTTCATATAAGGCCCGGCCGGTGATGACCCCGGTAATACCACAATCCCTGAGGCCGGCCAGCGCCTTGATATCCGCCAGGGTGGAGACACCGCCGGAAGCAACCACCGGGATATCAATTGCTTCGGCAAACTCCCGGATGGCGGCAAGATTCGGCCCGGTTTGCATGCCGTCCCGGTGAATATCGGTAAAATTAACCGCGGCCAGACCGGTTCCTTCAAACTTCCGGGCCAAATCCACGGCCGTCACGGTGGTTGTTTCCGTCCAGCCTTCGATAGCCACCTGGCCGTTTCGGGCGTCGATCCCCAGCACGATCCGCCCTGGGAACTCGCGGCAGGCCGCCTGGATGAAATCGGCGTCGTGGATGGCCGAAGAACCTATCACTACCCGGGACACGCCCCGTTCCAGGTACATGCGAAGCGTGGCCATATCCCGGATGCCGCCGCCAACCTGGACCGGCCGGTCGACCTGATCGATAATTTTCTCAATGGCAGTTAAATTACAGGGGCGCTTCTGAACAGCCCCGTCCAGATCGACCAGATGAATCAGTTCGGCCCCCTGGCTTGCCCAGCGAACAGCCATGGCCGCCGGATCGTCGGAAAAGACCGTTTCGGCATTCATGTCCCCCTGCAAAAGCCTGACGCACCTGCCGTTTTTTATATCAACCGCCGGAATTACTATCATAAAAAATCAACCGCCTTTTTAACCCGAATATTTCATGAAATATCCAGGTTAGCCCGGATATTCCATTAAATATTCGGTTCAGAATCATACTTCCCGAAAAAAAGCATCAAAAACAGCCTTTGGTTGAAAGCGGCCCGCTGACGCGGTCATCAAACGAGATGGCCTCGTCCAGCGCCCTGCCCGTGGACTTGAAAATAGCTTCAATGACATGATGTTCATTGTCGCCATAAGCGACATTGATATGCAGATTCAAGCCGCAATTATTGACCAGAGCCCGAAAAAATTCCCGGGTCAGGGCAATTCCGAAACCGGTCTCGCTGGAAGCCACGGCCGGGGAGTTAAGCACCAGAAAAGGCCGATTGGACAAATCCACGGCAACGTCAGCCAGGGAATCATCCATGGGAGTCACGGCGTGACCGTACCGGCGGATGCCGTTTCTGTCACCCAGGGCCTTTTTAATAGTTTCTCCCAGGACCAGGCCGACGTCTTCCACCGTGTGATGAAAATCTACTTCCAGATCACCCGTGGCCTGAATAGTCAAATCAAAAAAGCCGTGTCTGGCAAAAAGGGACAGCATGTGGTCAAAAAAGGGGATTCCAGTGGAGACTTCCGGCTTGCCCTGCCCATCTAAAAGGAGACTGATTTCTACCTGAGTTTCCGTGGTCTGACGCACCGTAGTGGCATAACGCTCCATAACAGTCACCCGCAACATACCGGTTCATTGTTTTTGCAGCGCCCCACCCGCCGGTAAGGCCGCGCCACAGAACACCCGCCAGAGCCGCGAAACTCCGGACAACCGCCCGGCAAATCACCGGTTAAAAAACCGGGCCATCATACCGGTTGACGAATTTGCCTGGTGGAGATGAGGGGGCTCGAACCCCTGACCTCGGCATTGCGAACGCCGCGCTCTCCCAGCTGAGCTACATCCCCAACGTAAAATC
>JBKHHL010000072.1:0-12443 GCA_046539175.1 Desulfosudaceae bacterium | reverse complement strand
CGCTGCAACGAAGCCGGCCGCCATGCGGCAATTGGACTTTTTACGAAGCCATCATAGATAAAAATTCAATAAACTGCCGGTCGCAAGTTGTCTTTAGAAAATAGCTTAAAAATACTTGATAAATATTTGAAGTTTATTGGTTAAACAACTATAGTCGAAAAATTTCATGAAATATCCGGGATAATGCATACAGAAAAGGCCGCAAAAAAATTGCGGCCCTTTCTATGATGACCTCATTAAGAGGGGCAAGCCCCGGATGTCAAGGGGGCTGAGGGGGGAGGGGAACAGGGGAGACCTTGCCATCCGGGCTTGCGCAATGCGTGTAATTTAATCAATTCTATTCGCCGTACTCATACTCGTATTCATCTTCGCCTTCATCCTCATCTTCGCCTTCACCCTCATCTTCGTCTTCACCCTCATCTTCGTCTTCGTCTTCATCCTCATATTCGTATTCATACTCGGATTCTTCGCCTTCACCCTCACTTTCGTATTCATACTCGGATTCGCCGCCTTCATCACCGTAGTCGGATTCGGTCCCTTGTTCCTGCTCCTGCCCGTAATCCTGGCCCTGCTGCTGCCCGTAATCCTGCGCCGCAAGGGGGGATGCTATAAGAAAGCAGGCGGCGACAAACAGAACAAGAGACTTCCAGTTCATAGTTTTTTCCATGAGATTCTTTACCTTCATACTTCCTCCTTGTTGCTTTTCGGCGTTTAAATTTTTTGCTCAACTGCCTTTCGTGAATTATAAAGCAATGGGCGTGCCAGTATAACCGGCCGCGGACTTTCTTGCATAATATATTGATATTACTTTTTTAGGTACTATTGCAGGGTCATCAGTCCCGGCTGCTCCTCTGTGCGGTACTGTCACATGTTGATTTCTGACATAACAACAATCAAGGGAGGGAGGGAATGACACGCAAGGCTATTCAGGGATACGGCATCAGGAGAGAGAAATAGTTTCCATCCATAAATGGCCTTTTTCCGCAATCTCTACGTCAAACTGCGGGGTTGCTTGTGCGGCGTACGTCCAGTACGCCTCCGCGCAACCCCTTGTTTTCCTTGACCTTGCGAAAAAATTCACATTTCTGGATTGGAAACACCAGATGGTGCCATCCATATGAAATGGATGGACACGAAATAACTTTTACTCGCCGGTTTTCTCTATTCTTTCCATGAGATCTTCGGCCGCGGCCTCAAGCTGCCGGTCCCTTCCGGCCGCCTCATCTTCCGGTGTTTGCGCTATTTTCAGGTCGGGCACCGCCCCGTTGTTTTCCAGGTCGGTCCCGTCAGGCAGAAACCAGCCCCTGAACGGAACCCGCACCAAAGCCCCGTCAATCAGACGGTAGCTGCCGGTCGAGATTACGCCCCCGTAGGTCTTCTCGCCGACAAGAGTCCCCCGGTCAAAGCTTGAGAAGGCGTGGGCCAGAATTTCTGAATTTGAAAAGCTCTTCTGGTTGGCCAGCATGTTGACCGGCAGAGTGTAGCGGGGGGCATCAAGCCTGTCATGCGGATAGTGACCGGTATTGCCGGGGTCCGCTCCAGCGGGCACGGTATAGGCGTGTTCAGCAGCCATTATCGAGGTAAGTATCCTGTCGGTGGTGCTGCCGCCAGCGTTGTTCCGGACATCTATTATCAGGCCGTCCTTTCCCTGCGCTGAGGCATAGAGCCTGGCCTGGAATTCTTCAAGAGAAGACTGGTTCATGGCCTGGATGTGAATGTATCCCAGACGCCCGCCCGAGAGATCCGCCACCTTTTCGCGGCTTTCTTCTCTGAAGGCGTTGTAGCGCAGGCGCGCGAACTCGTTGTAGGATACCGGGGTAATAAGAGCCCGGTAGGGAACGCGGCCCTGGTCTGAAGGGCGCTGAAATTCCACGATCACTTCCCTGCCTGTCTTTCCGCGCAGCCTTTTGCGCAGGGTCTCTTTTTTCTCAAATCCGGACATGTCAATGCCGGTGATCACGTCACCCGGCTCCAGTCGCATCGGCTCCCTGTCCGCGGGGCCCCTTGGAATCACTTTGTTCACCCGGTAGCCCTTGGTTCCATCGTCCAGGGTGACGGGTTCGTACTCAATTCCTAACCGGCCGGAGGGCTGGCGCAGATCCGAGCCCGGACCCGGATTCGAAATCCCGGCGTGGGAGGCTTTAAGCTCGCCGAGAAACCGGTTGGTCACATCGCTGAACTCGGTGGCGGTTGAGGTTTTTGCTATGAGTTCCTCGTAATCGTCCACCAGCGCGTCCCAATCAAGGCCCTTCATGTCCGGACGGTAGAAGCCCTCTTTTATGACCCGGGCAGTTTCCCGGAATTTCTGCAAAGACTGCTTGCTCCGGTCGATCAGAATTCTGTCTGATATGGCAGGGAATCTCGTTTCGCCGCCGTCAAGATCGGCCACCACTGCCTGTCCGCCGGAGAGATAAACCACCCTGGTGCCGGTAACATTAATATGCTGGACATCTGCCGCCATCCCTATCCGCTTACGCTCGCTTCCATCCCAGTTTACAGCTACCAGCCCCTCTCTTCCGGCGTTAAATAAATATCTGTCGCCTCCGGGTGTCATTTCGTTGTCGGTATGATTAAATGCGGGGGGAGTGACCCTTTTTACCCGCCGCCACGCGTTTTCAAGATCCATGTTTTCCGCCTGGTCCTTTGCCTTTCCGGAATCAGGGGGGGGCGCCTCTTTAACCGGCCCCGGCAGGGGAAGGCGTTCTTTCGCCTCTGACCTTTTTTCGTCATAATAATTGTTAATATCGCGAAGTGAGAGATTTTCCAGTTCCGGGTCAAGATAGACGCGATAAAGGTTGTAGTTCTGCCCCGAGCGATCAGAGATGAAGGTCAGTATCCGGCTGTCCGCGGACCACCTGGGGTTGATATCGTTTCTGGGGTGACGGGTTATGTTGACCGGCTCTTCAGAACCGTCCGCTGGTACAATATAGATATTGGCGCTGAAGTTCATGTCGTTTTGCGAGTAGGCTATGTATCTGCCGTCCGGCGACCACCGCCAGTGAATTTTCGCGTCCCAGCCCTCCACCAGGGTTTCCACTTTTCCGGTGGAAAGATCCATCACCATCAGATCCCCCCTGTCGCGCCTGAATGCCATGGACTTTCCGTCAGGAGACAACGAAACATCCCTGTCGTTATGCTTCTCTGCCACCACGGGAATGACGCTGAACTGCACTGCGTCGTGCCAGCGGGCGGGATCGGAATCCGCGGGCATTTCTTTCTGCTGCCCGGACCCGGAATCAGTGTCTGGTTCCGGGCCGGTGCCGGAATAAGGTTCTGCCGCGGGTTCCTGATATGGTTCCGGCTCCTGTGGAGAAACGGGGTCCATGGGCTCCACCGGCGCAAAAGGATCCTCTTCCTTTTGCGGCCCGGCCTGAACTATGGGAATGTCTCCGGGGTCAGGGATCGGCTGTCCTGATAAACCATCTGTCGCCCCGCGCTGGTCAGGGTGCTGGAGAAGCGCGGGCGCCCGGGCCAGCCGCTCGGATTTTCCACGTTTTCTTTCCGCTGTTTCCTGCCCGGTAAGGGATTCCTGATAGCTCTGCCTGATTTCCTGTTTGGTAAGGTTTACCCTTGCCTTGTAGATTGAGGAGGTGCCGTCTTTATCGCTGGTAAAGTAAAGTTCCAGGCCGTCAGGAGACCAGGCGAGATCCCTGTGCCGGGCATGCGTATCAGGGGTTACGGCCCTGGTGGGGCTGTGCCGGTCCATGTGACGGATATATACTCTGCCGTATGCGATATACGCCATTATCATGCCGTCGGGACTGAGGGCGGCTTCGGTCACCTCGTAATCGATATCTTTTAATAAACGTCTTTCGCCCTGATCCTCTCCCGCCCGTAAACTCAGTGGTTCGGGTTCGGCGGAAGGATCTTTGGTATCCAGGGTGTAAAGTCGATCCCATACCTGAATAACAGCGGTAGTGCCGTCCCGGGATATGTCAAAATGCCAGACGTCGTGATCCTTGAAATCCGTAAGCCGGCTGATGTTGATTTTCCCGCCCTCAAGATCGGCCCGGTAAAGATTGACCCGGTTTGAATCACGCTCTGACATAAAGATGATGCTGTCATTGTCTATCCATCTGGCACCGCCGTCGTCTCGGTCGCGATTGGTAACCTCTTGAAAAGTGCCTTTTTCCGGATCATGAATCCATACGTTCATGGCATCCGGACCTTTATAGCCGCGGCGGTGCCACCCGTGGTAATGCCCGCCCCTGGTAAAGACGATCCGCTTTCCGTCTGGAGAAATTCTCGGCTCTGACCCGAAAGCCTGGTGCAGTCGCTCATGATCACCGCCTTCGGCAGATATTGCGTAAGGTCTTTCTTCCCTGTAGATGTCCGCCTCCAGAAGGCCTGAAAATGTTATCAGCTCGTTTCCCTGCTTATCCAGCGCCCAGTGCGGATTGCGGATAAACCTGTCGCTATAGGTAAGCTGAACCGGGCCTGATCCGTCCAGGTCAACCCGCCACAGATTCATGTACCCGTCGCGCATGGAGGTAAAAACAATCGATTCCCCGTCAGGACTCCAGCTTGAGTGCAGATCATCCAGGGAATGGCTGGTTATTCGGTTTGCCCGGCCGCCATCCGCAGAGGCAAGCCACAGGTCGCCGCCCGCGCTGAATACTATCTGCGAGCCGTCCGGGCTTACGGAAGGAAACCTGGGCAGGGCCGCGGCCCCTGTATCCTCCTGCCCGAAAGAATCAGCGGGAATTATTGCGCCGAGAAAAAGGATCATCACGACGGCTACCAGTTTTTTCAGCCGGTGCTTATGTCCGGCAGCCCCGGGCAGAGACCCGGATTTTTTTGTCAGCTTTGCATGCGTCATTGGTTTAATCAAAGATTTCGTGTGGTTCAACGTGCGGTTAGGGATGTAGTTACGAGGGAGTCGCGCTTTGTCTGAAAAAAGAAAAAACAAAAAATTACTACTATTTTTATTATTTATAGCAAAACCCGGCTTGGGTGTCAATATTTTTCCGGCCAGCCTGTCACACCTCCCTGGGCGCCCTGCTCCACCTCTGGCAGCAGGGCCGGCTGACCGACGTCTGCCCGCACTGCGGCGGCGAACTGCTCCTGTTCTGCGCCGGGGGCAGCCCCTTGTCCGGGTCCAACACCTGCAGCGGCCTCTGCCGCCGCTGCCGCCGGGTCTCCGGCAAGACCCTGCCCTCGTTTGCCCCGGTGACAAAAACCCTGCCCTATATCCGGGCCCATCTCAATATCCGCAAGATACTGCGCACCCGGGGGCAGCGCTTCAGCTTCCGGCACGGCCTGGTCGGCGACCCCGTGCCCGACCAGGTCATCCAAAAAGAAGTCACCCCGGTCACCCTGGAGGTGCTCCTCCGCCGCCTGCAAAAATCTAATCGTAGGGGGTTATGAAAAAAATTGACAGATAAGGCCGACCTTGCGATATGATATCGACAACAATGAAAAAACCAATCCTTAAAATCGCCGGCCTTATCCTTATTCTGATTTTTGCCGTGGCAGCTTTCAATCACGACAGGATTATCCGTGTCTACCGTGCGGCTACAATGTTTAACGCAAATGTTATAGACCGTAATTTCATAAACATGGATGAAATTTTTGAGGTAAAGACTGTCAACAGCGGAGACAGGGTTTCCGCATTCAGATATGATCTCAAAGAGCTGCCCGAATACTATACCTTCGGCGGAGAGAAAAAAAGAACCGCCGATTTTATAAACCACCTCCATACCACCGGACTGATCGTTCTGAGGGGAGATACGGTTCTGTATGAAGAATATTTCAGGCAAAATTCAGAAAAATCAAAAGCGATATTATGGTCGATATCAAAATCGGTTGTCTCCGCGCTTTTCGGCATAGCTGTCGGGGAAGGTCATATCCAGAGCATTGAGCAGACGGTTACCGAATATCTCCCCTTTCTGAAAGACAGCGGATACAACGGTGTACGCATTAAAGATGTGCTGCAGATGTCATCCGGGATAGATTTTAACGAGGACTACACTGATTTTTTTTCAGACATAAACCGCCTGGGCCGCGCCTGGGTTCTGGACTATCCCCTTGACAAATTTGTGGCTTCGCTCAAAGCGGGTGTAGAACCGGGAACTTACAATCGCTATATCAGCACGGACACGCTGGTTCTCAGCATGATTATTGCCGCAGCCACAGGAAAAAGCCTCACAGAATATACGGCGGAAAAACTCTGGAAACCCGCGGGCATGGAGTCGGATGCCTTCTGGCTCGTTGACGGCGCCGGAATGGAGGCCACCTTCGGAGGGCTGAACGCTGTGCTGCGCGACCTGGCCCGCTTCGGACTCATTTACCTGAATAATGGGAAAATTCAGGGGAAACAGATAGTACCGGCTGACTGGGTAGAGGCTTCGGTGACGCCCGACGCCCCGCACCTCATGCCCGGGGAGAATCCCGCTTCAGAGTGGGTTTTCGGCTATGGCTACCAGTGGTGGATTCCCGAAAACCCCGACGGAGATTTTATCGCTCTGGGAATATGCGGGCAGGCTGTTTATGTTTACCCCCGTTACAATATCGTTATCGCGAGAACCGCGGCCTATCCTGATTATGATAATGACGGTGAAGATCTGGAGATCGAAAGCATCAATTTTTTCCGTGCCATCGCCAGAGGGATCTGAAGTCATGGGGCTCGCATTGAAAACTTTCTGGCCTCCCATCTATTAAAAGCGGTGCATCTTTGGACCGACATCGGCCTGGGGGATTATGAGCTTTATTTCCTTCGGGATAAGCTAAAAAGAGAGGTGGACTTCCTCGTCTCTAACCCGGATATTTCACGAGTCGATTTGGGCCCGAGCCCCTGGCTCCACCTGCAAGGCGCAGGGCGCGAAGCTGTAGTAATCTACCGCGAGCGGCCTGTAACACAGCAGCTGCGCTCAAGGTGACTCGCCCGGAGGGTGAATTTTTTCGACATTAAAATGGTTAAAAATCCATGAGCAACCAATTACAATTTGTATTTTCAAAAAGAGCCAAAAATTATCAATAACCAACTGAAGTTTATTGATTAAACAATTATAGTCGAAAAAATTCATGAAATATCCGGGCTAAAGACAAGCAGCCGTGGTTCCTGGTTGAAGTAAAATCTTCAGACAACAAATGATTGAGCCCTTCTTTGGAATATTTTAAAAAACAGCCTGGGTGTTGATCATGCCTTTCAGGTTGATTTCAACAGCCCCTATATAGAAAAAGACTGCTTTCAATCAAAAAAAACCTATCGTGTCCCTGCCGCAACATTTCTTTCTCAACTGATGTAAGGACCTGACCGCCTACGTCAGAACCACCCAATTAAGCCCATCCATTTCACATGGATGGCACCATCTGGTGTTTCCAATCCAGAAATGTGAATTTTTTCGCAAGGTCAAGGAAAACAAGGGGTTGCGCGGAGGCGTACTGGACGTACGCCGCACAAGCAACCCCGCAGTTTGACGTAGAGATTGCGGAAAAAGGCCATTTATGGATGGAAACCAATTAAGCCCATCCATCCTGAATCCCTCCCTTCGTGCCGCCGGATGGAACGTACCGGTTCTATCCTGGAACCAGGACAAACAGGCTGAACCTGTTTGCCAAAACCAGGAAAGAACAATCATGGAAATCCGGGAAAACCAGCAAATAATCGCAAAGATTGTGCCCCCGCCGGAACAGTCGGCCGCGGAAAAAGAGGCCGAATTTACCCTTTTCCGGGACAACCTGGACCTGATTTTCCGGTATGCCGACACCATCATCGACACCCCGCAGCTGTTTTTCTGCGGCCTGGGCCAGGCCCGCGTCTCGGTAGCCTACCTGGGCGACTATCACCCCTCCCTGGGCGCCCTGCTCCACCTCTGGCAGCAGGGCCGGCTGACCGACGTCTGCCCGCACTGCGGCGGCGAACTGCTCCTGTTCTGCGCCGGGGGCAGCCCCTTGTCCGGGTCCAACACCTGCAGCGGCCTCTGCCGCCGCTGCCGCCGGGTCTCCGGCAAGACCCTGCCCTCGTTTGCCCCGGTGACAAAAACCCTGCCCTATATCCGGGCCCATCTCAATATCCGCAAGATACTGCGCACCCGGGGGCAGCGCTTCAGCTTCCGGCACGGCCTGGTCGGCGACCCCGTGCCCGACCAGGTCATCCAAAAAGAAGTCACCCCGGTCACCCTGGGGGGGCTCCTCCGCCGCCTGCGCAAATATGAATCAAACCGGGAATGATCTTGACTTTTGCGACCAAAGTAGCTATCTTAAAAAGAAAGTAGCTACCGCAACAGCCATTTGTAAAAACCCGGGGGATACCCATGAGAACCGTCGGAATCAAGGATATCAAGAACAATTTAAGCCGGTATTTAAAACAGGTTAAATCCGGCGAAGAGGTCATTATCACGGAACGGGGCAGACCCATTGCCCGGATTATCCGGGAACAGCCCGCCGGCACTTCTTTGCACCTGGCCCTGGCGCCGTTGATTGAACAAGGCGTCGTCACCATGCCTACCCTGGGGCCCTCCCAAACCACTGTGACGCCGCTGCGCGCACCTGGCAAACCCGCTTCTGAAATGGTTCTGGAAGACCGCCGATGATCGTCTACCTGGACACCAGCGCCCTGGTCAAGCGATATTTCCAGGAACCGTTCACCGCCGAAGTCCTGGCCAAATGGAAAGAAGCCGAAGCCATCGTCACCTCGACGGTAGCGTACGCCGAAACCCTGGCCGCCATGTACCGCAAACAGCGGCAGGACGAGCTGGCCCCAAACACCATCCGCGACCTGGCGCGGTCCTTTCAAGCCGACTGGCAGACGATCATCCGGGTGGAGGTCTGTGAGGCGCTGAACCCCTATATTGATAATGTTTTACAGAACCACCCCCTGCGGGGCTTTGATGCCGTTCACCTGGCCTCGGCCCTGCTCATCGGCCAGCAGTTGTCCGCCCCTCTTTTTTTCGCCTGCTTTGACCAGCAACTCAACCAGGCCGCCCGGGAAAACGGCCTGCCTGTCTTTTAGCCCCGGCCAGAAACCATTACCTCGTTCCGCCCAATGGAACAAACTGCCGCTATCCTTACCCATAGCTGGCCAAATTTGATGGTCTCGCAAAATTATGGTACAGAACAAGTAACCCGAAAACAAAACCACAGACGACCCCAAGGATGCCAACGATATATGCTCACCCTCACCTTTGACATGGCCTTTGATCACGGTCACTGGCCCGGCCCCCTTTCCGATAACCCGGCCGGCCGGCGGGCCGCCGCCGGAGACCTCTGGGTCGGCCCCCTGGGCCTGCTCAATCTCGTCGAAACCATGACCGGCCGGCGCGGCCCGGCCACCCCCCGGGCGGTACGGGTGGCCTCCCTGGTGCCGGCCATTCGGGCCGGCCGGGGCTTCTGGAGCCAATCCGCCCAGGTCGACCCCTTTGGCACCGCCGACAAGCTCCTCCAGTGGCGGGACGATCTCTGGCTGCACGGCTGGCGCGGCGACACCGGCTGTGGCCGGCTGCCGGACCTGGCGGCGATCACCGCCGAGGCTCTGCCCGGCCTGCCCGACCGCCTGCCGGCCGCCGAACAGGCCCTGCTGGCCGCCAACAACACCATCACCAGCCTGCGCCTGCTGGAACCGCCGAGCAACCTGCCCCTTGCCTGGCGGCAGCTCCTCGCCGCCCTGGAAAGCACCGGCACCGCCGTCACCGTCACCGACATCCCCCCGGCCGAACCCGCCGGCGACCTGGCCGCCTGCCGCCGCCCCGGCTTCGCCCCGGCCGGCGACGGCACCCTGCAGCTTCTCCGCCCCCTCACTCCGGGGGCGACCGCCCAGGAAGCCGCGGCCTGGCTGGCCGGCCTGGACTCCCTGGAACAAGCCGTCATCATCGGCCCGGACAGCACCCTGGACCGCGCCCTGCACCGCTTCGGCCTGCCCACCACCGGCGCCGGCATCCCGGTATACGACAACTCCCTGCTGCAAGTCCTGCCCCTGGTGCTGGAGATGGCCTGGTCCCCGCCCGACCCCCAGCGGGCCCTGGAGCTGCTCATCCTGCCGGTCAGTCCCATTCCCCGGGGCATCGCCTTCCGCCTCATCCGCGCCCTGCAGAGATACCCGGCCGTGGGCTCGGAAGCCTGGCACCAGGCCCTGGCCGACGGCCTGGAGGCCGTTACCGACCCCGGCCAGGCCAGGCAATTGCAAGGCCGCCTGACCGCCATTTTTGACACCCCCATCCCGGGCAGCCAGTTTCCCCGGGCAGAACTCCTGGCCCGGATCGACCTGCTGCGCGCCTGGGTGCGGGGCAGGCAGGCCGGCCAGGACGCGGCCGCACTGGACTGGCAGCCCCTGGTCGCCCAGATCGAAAACGCCCAGCGCATGGTCTCTTTGTCCGGGCTGGAACAGTTTACCGCCCCCCAGATCCGGCGGCTGATCCACGACCTGACCGCGGACAGCGACACCACCCCCCTCTACCCGGATCAGGCCGGTCTGGCCCACGTGGGCGCGCCCGAATGCCTGGCCGGTCCGGCCGATCACATCCTGTGGTGGTCGTTTTCCCGCGAGGCCGCCCAGCCGGTGCATATTGACCCCTTTTCCCCGGCCGAGCGGCAATCCCTGCGCGACAGCGGCGTTCTGCTGCCCGATCCCGGCGCCCAGGCCGTGCGCAATGCCGCCCGCTGGCAGCGCCCCCTGCTGGCCGCGTGCCGCCAGCTCATCCTGGCCTGCCCGGAAAACAGCGGCGCCAACGAAGAGCAGTTTCCCCATCCCTTGTGGGATGAACTGGTTGGCCGCCTCAAAAAAGGCGCCGCGGCCGCCTCCCTGGAGTCCCGGCAGATCAACGACCCGCGCAAACCCGACGTGGCAAAGCACGAACGCACCGCCCTGCCCGCGCCCGCCACCCAGGTCCGGATCGACCCGGCCCTGCTCCCGGAGCCGGAGACCGCCTCACCCAACAGCCTGTCCGCCCTGCTGGCCTGCCCCTTCCGCTGGGTGGCCGGCTACCCCGGTCAGCTCTCCGGCGGCCTGGCCGCCGCCCTGGCCGCGCCCGAAGAGCTGGAAGGCTGGTTCATCCACGAAATTTTAAGCCGCCTGCTCAAACAGGGCCCCCAGCCGCCCGACACCGCCGCCCAAAAAGCGGCCGATCTCTTTGATACCCAGGGCCCCTTACTGGCGGCCAGGTATTTTCTGCCCGGCCACGACGACCTGCGGTCCCGGGTCCGGATGAACACCCGGACCGCCGCCGCCCGGATCTACCGGCTCATCGAACAGGGCGGGTTTGCCATCGCGGCCGTGGAAGAACCCCTGGAGCAATCGGTACCCGCCCTGGGCGTTACCCTGACCGGCCGGCCCGACCTGGTCCTGTCTTCCCCCACCGCGGTCATCGACTTTAAGCGCGGCGGGGTCGCGTTCCGCCAGGACGAAATCGCCAACGGTACCAGCGTGCAGCTGGCCGTCTACGGCCACCTGCTGCGCGGCAACGAGGGCAATCCCTTTCCCCCGGCCGCCTATTACATGCTCAAGGCCGGTCAGTTCCTCACCGCCGACGCGGACACCTTTCCCGAGGCCGTGCCCATCGAGGGCGTTCCCCTGGCCGAGACCTGGCAGGCCCTTACCGCCACCTATAAAGAAATCCACGCCGACCTGGACCAGGGCCATGTCCAGGTCACCGGCAACCAGCCCGACGCCCCGGACAAAAGCGCCCTCATCGACGACCGCCTCTGCCTGGCACCCTGCGCCTTCTGTGACCTGGCCATTTGCTGCGGCCAGGCCTTTACGGAGAGTGGAGTTGTCGTCTCGCCCGGCACTTGAGCCTCCGGAGCCTGCTGTAAATTGTAAGATGGAGTAAGCAAATATGCTGCAAAATTTACGATCCAGCGTCCCAAATAAAACGACATCATTCCTTTGTCATGCCGGACCCCGATCCGGCATCCAGTATAAAATGACACCATTCCTTCACCTTCCCGGACAAGCCTGTCCCGCACTTGATCCGGGAAGCCGGCATCCAGGAATGCGGGCTAAGTCGAGACAAACCATGGTTCGTCACCCCGGCGGAAGCCGGGGTCCAGTAAAATCAGATAGTTCTGGATTCCGGCCTTCGCCGGAATGACGAAGTAAGGACTTTTTACGAAGTCGTCAAAACGTAAGGTGGACAAACCCAGTCTATCTGTCGCTTTTCGGCTCTTACAACCCAGGAAAGACTGATGACAAAACCATTTTCACAAATTTGTCCTGATTTTGAAGAATGGCCGGAACGCTGGATGGGGACTCCTGAAGACATCCCCTTTGGTGAAAAAATAATTCATATTTTCCGACCGTTTATTGCGGATCTGCTCCATGCGGCATATACGGACAAAACAATCCGACGCCACATTGACAATTTATGGCTGTTGGGCGGTGAAATCGTGCGCGAAATCAATATGGCCCCGGACTTGCGGAACACAGACGCCCGTGATCTGCTGATGGAAACAATCGGTGATCATGGCGGCCAACCCTGCCGGCACCTGAGTACGGATGCCGAACAGCG
>JBKHHL010000225.1:0-3109 GCA_046539175.1 Desulfosudaceae bacterium | reverse complement strand
CGTAACGCAGCCGGCCGCCATGCGGCAATTTGGACTTTTTACGAAGCCGTCAATGCTGCTCTATCTGAAAAACGCTGACAACCGGACCAATCGACCGAACCGGAACGCCGATGCGTACAGCTGTTATCCATTACCATTTAAAACCGGGCGGAGTCACCACGGTCATCAAGCGACAGATCAATGCCACCAGAAGTGTCAATGATTATATCGTTTTAACCGGAGAGGCTCCGGCCGGAAATGATTCGGCCGAAGATGATTCAGCCGGAAGATTCCCCGCGGAAATAGCCGTTATACCCGGGCTGGCATACGACGACCAGCCCGACCGGCCGGAAGTTTCCGCAGAAGAGACGGTGGCCGCTATCATCAAGGCTATCCGGACAAAATGGAACAAGGGTTGTGACTTGATTCACATCCATAACCCGCTGCTGGCCAAAAACAAACAATTTTTGAAAATTATCCGGGGCCTGCAGGCCAGCGGCATGCGCCTGTTTTTGCAGGTTCATGATTTCGCTGAAGACGGTCGACCCCGGCATTATTTCGCGGACGAACCCTACCCGGAAAATTGCCATTGGGGCGTCATCAATTCCCGCGACCGGGACATCCTGGTGGCGGCCGGGGCGCGTCCGGAGGGCGTGCACCTTATCAGCAACTCCGTCAGCCCGTTTAAAGCCTCCCGGAAAAGAGGCCGGGAACGCCTGGCCCTCTACCCGGTGCGCGCCATCCGTCGCAAAAATATCGGCGAAGCGCTCTTATTGTCCTTGTTCTTTGAAAAAGTTGACCAGCTGGCTATTACCCTGCCGCCCAACAGCCCGGCCGATATGCCCGGCTATAAAAGCTGGCAGGATTTTGCCGGCGCCCACCACCTGCCAGTCTTGTTCGCGGCTTCTTCCAGCCGCGCTTTTGACGAACTGGTGGCAGAAGCGACCGTCATGATCAGCACCAGCATTACCGAGGGTTTCGGGTTTGCTTTCCTGGAACCGTGGACGGCGGGAAAACCCCTGGCCGGCCGGAAACTGCCCGCTTTGTGCCATGATTTTGAGAAAGGCGGGGTCAACCTCGGCCACCTCTACCCCAGCCTGTCGGTTCCCTCCGACTGGCTGCCGACCGAAGAATTAAAACAAAAAATATACCGGGCGGCGGAGGCCGCCTGCCGGGCCTTCGGCATCCCCTTCCGCGAGGAAATCAGCGGACGCTTTACCGCCGTGGCTGATCGACCGGCCGTGGATTACGGGATGCTGGACGAACCTTTTCAGCAAATGGTCCTGGAACGGGTCTTATCCAAAAGCGACGACCGCGCCCGACTCAAGGCTGACAACCCCGGTCTGACCTTCCCGGAAAATATCCTGGAGCCGGAGTTCATTGCCGCTAATAACGAGGCTGTTCGCCGGGCTTTTGCCGACACCGTCGCGGCCAGACAACTGGTTTCCGCCTATCAGGCCGCCATGGACATGCCCCTCACTCACCGGCTTGATAAGCAGGTCCTGCTGGATCGGTTCTTCAACCCCGACCGCTTCAACCTGCTGCAATGGGGGTAATAATGACTAAACCGGATAACGGCCTGAAAATCACCGGCCCCGTCTCCCCGCTGGCCCCCCTTGATACCGGCCTGGAACCGGGCGGCCGGCTGGAACGACCGTTGCGGGCCATTCTGTTTGACATTTACGGCACCCTCTTTATCAGCGCTTCCGGCGACATCTCCACCGCCAGAAGCCGGCCGGAGGTAAACCGCCAGGTAGCGGACCTGTTGGCGGAGACAGGCCGGGAAGAATCCCCGACCGAATTGTATCAACAATTTCGGGAAGCCATAGCCGCCGCCCACGCCCGCCGGAAAGAAGAGGGAATCGATTACCCGGAAGTGGAGATAGACCGGATCTGGGCGGAGGTATTGAAACCGGACGACCTGGCTGAAGCCCGGAAGTTCGCCCTGGACTTTGAAATGGCTGTCAATCCCGTCTACCCCATGCCCCATGCCGCTGAAATACTGCGGCAGATCCGGAGCAGCGGCCTGCCCGCCGGGATAATTTCCAATGCCCAGTTTTATACTCCCCTGATCTTTGAATACTTTTTAGACGGCCTGCCGGAAGAGACTTGGGCCGCGCCGGACCTTATTTTTTACTCGTACCGCCACGGATATGCCAAACCATCCCGGTACATGTTTGAAAAGGCCGTGGCCGCCCTGAAGGATCGACAGATCAGCCCCGACCAGGTCCTGTACCTGGGCAACGACCAGCGCAACGATATCCGCCCGGCCCGGGCCTGCGGTTTTCAAACAGCGCTTTTCGCCGGAGACGCCCGATCGCTGCGCCTGAGAGAAGCAGACCGGCAATGCGCCGACATTCAGCCCAACCTGATCATAACGGATCTGGCCCAATTGTCACCGCATCTGCCGCGGTCCGGCTGAACCGGCACACAACATGCCCGACTTTAAACATCTTATATCTTAAAAACGGAGGAATATGTTATGAACGACTTTCTTAAAAATCTTCGCAACAACCAGGGCCATCACCAGAAACAGTATGACAATAAATACAAGGGCCAGCAGCGCCACGACAACCGGAACAAAAGCGGGCCGCCGCCCAAAAAAAACGATATCCCCGACTATCTCAAGGCTTTGTTCGACGACCTGGCCCCGGTCCTGAAGAATTGTCTCAACCAGTTCGCCGAAAGCCAGGCCCGGGCAGCCGCGGCCAGCGAACGCCAGGCCGAAGCCCTGGAAAAACTGGCCACCGGCATGCCGGAAACCATGCGGCATAACCTTTCCCACAAAAAGTCCCCGCGCCGTCGCAAAATAGATCAGCGCAAACAGGAGATTCTGGAAATGATCAAAAATCTGCGGGATGAGAACATGACCTATGAAGAAGTGGCCGCCTACCTGGACGAACACCAGGTGCCCACCTTTTCCGGCCGCGGCCGCTGGCACGCCCAGACGATTCACCGGTTGTACATGTATTATCCCTAACCCGGATATTTCATGAATCTTTTCGACATTGATAATTTTGATGTACTCGTAAAAAGTCCCTCCTCGTCATTCCGGCGAAGGCCGGAATCCAGAATTATTTGATTTTACTGGATCCCGGCCTCCGCCAGGACAGGCCCCGGCCTCCGCCGG